>NZ_BAACAP010000229.1:0-105795 GCF_045865695.1 Scytonema hankhaensis NUACC26 | reverse complement strand
ACTTCAGCGAAAAGATTGCTTTGGGTACGGGAAACATCACCATTTACAAAGCCGATGGCACAACTGTTGAAACTATCTCCAACACTGAGACTGGCAAACTTACCATTGAGGACAATAAACTCATTATCAACCCCACTCAAAACTTCGCTGCTGAAACTCAGTATTACGTGCAAATTGGCAATGGTGCTATCAAAGATTTAGCAGGCAACAGCTACAACGGAATCAGCGATGCCACAACTTGGAAATTCACTACTGCCGATATCACCACCCCCACTCTCAGTAACACTACACCAAACAATAACGCCATCAATGTTGCTGTTGCAGACAATTTAGTCATCAACTTCAGCGAAAAGATTGCTTTGGGTAAGGGAAACATCACCATTTACAAAGCCGATGGCACAATCGTTGAGATTATTGCTAGTACTGATACTGCTAAACTCACCATTGAGGGCAGCAAACTCACTATCAACCCCAGTTCCAATCTCACAGCGCTGAGTGAGTATTACGTACAAATACAGCCCGGTGCTATCAAAGACTTAGCTGGAAACGACTTCTCCGGAATTAGCAATAACACCACTTGGAAATTCGCTACTCAAATTCCTAGTGTTGAAACTTTTGGTCGCTTATTCAATCAAGCCTACAGAATGCAGACAATGATTGCACAAGGACAAAACTTGATTGAGATGTTGTTTGACAACAACTATTATCTTGAGAACAACCTTGATGTCAAAGCAGGGGTAGCCAAAGGTGACTTCAGCAGTGGTTTAGAACACTTTTTGCAGTTTGGTCAATTTGAAGGACGCAACCCTAGCGTACTGTTTGACAACAATTTCTACCTCAGCAGAAATTTAGACGTAGCGGCAGCAGTTGCCAAACAAGATTTTCGTAGTGGTTTTGAACACTTCATCAAGTACGGCTTTCTGGAACAGCGCGATTTAAGTATGCTGCTGTTTGACGAAGCCACTTATTTAGCATCTAACCTTGATGTCAAAGCTGCAGTATCCAAAGGTGATTTCAAAAGTGGATACCATCACTTCTTGATGTTCGGTCAATCTGAAGGACGCAACCCCAGCAGTCTGTTTGACAGTGCTTATTACTTAGCACACAACCAAGATGTTGCTGATGCAGTTGCTAAAGGCAGTATCAAGAGTGCTTTTGACCACTTTGTTCGCTATGGTATGTTTGAGGGTCGCGATCCCAATGCCAACTTTAATACCAAACTCTACCTGCAACAAAACCCAGACATTGCTAAGACTATTGAACTTGGTAGTTATCGCAGTGGTTTTGAATACGCTTTGAGAACCGAACAATTTGACATCGATCTGTTTGACTCCGAATTTTACCTAAGCCAAAACCAGGATGTAGCAGCAGCTGTAAAAGCAGGTTACTTCCGCAGCGCTTTCGACCACTTTATCCAGTTTGGTCAAAAGGAAAAACGCTCTCCTAGCAAGTTATACAACGAAAATTTCTATCTAGATAGCAATCTAGACGTAGCTGCTGCGGTAGCCAATGGAAGCTTCAAAACTGGTTTTGAACACTTCTTATTGTTTGGCAAAACTGAGGGCAGAAAGGCAATGGGTTAAGGTTTAAATCGCACTTGTGCGTTGGTGGGCATTGCCCACCACCTAAAATAACACGGGAGTACGGGAGTCTCGTCAGCTCTTGCTGATGTTACTGGCTGCGCTGATAACGCCTGCGGCTCAACCGTTAATTAAAATCTAAGCAAGTCTAGGTATTCCTAGGTATTTAGACAAGCACAGCAACGGTTACTGTACTATTTCCCGTTGGATTTCCACCAACCTCAAGAAGCCCTAATTAAGTTGTTTAGAAGTCTATGTTTTCTAACGAATTATAAAACTGACTTAAAAACGTAACCTCAAGCGTCCTGTTAAGACGGGCTGAAAATATGAATCTAATTATGTGAAACCGAACGTGCTTTCCTTTTCAGGCTAGGCGGACTCGGAAACAATTAGATTGTTTGTCTATTGTAGATTTTACTGGATGCGCGTAATTAAAATCAATTACTGATTCAGCTTTATTCACGAAAATATCTAGGAATGCTTAGATCTGACCAAATTTATTGGAACAGCAGCTTACCCCTCCCCGTGCCACCGCCACCACTTTATAGTTTAAACACGGTCACTTTTTACTTTAAGTAACAATTTTTTAAGACGACTAAATTTAGTGGTTGACATTTTATGCTAAAATTAGCATATTGGAATTAATTAAAATGGATGTAAAACCGTTAAAATTTCTTGTATGGATAGGAAGCTCTAAAAAAGACCTCAAAAATTTTCCGGATGAAGTAAAAGATGTAATGGGCTATGCTCTTTATTTGGCACAAATAGGGAGTAAGCATCAAGACGCCAAACCTTTAAAAGGTTTTAGCGGAGCTGGAGTCTTAGAGGTTGTTTGAAAAGTGGTTGGCTGTGATTTTAGGCACTTATCGATCCCCCCTAGCCCCCCTTAAAAAGGGGGGAAAATACTCTTAAAGTCCCCCTTTTTAAGGGAGATTTAGGGGGATCGTGAACGTTTTGCTACTGATGAAAGGACTTTTCAAACATCCTCTTAGAGATTGTAGAAGATTATGATGGTGACACATATCGTGCTGTTTACACCATCAAATTTTCAGATACTGTTTTTGTCTTGCACGCATTTCAAAAAAAATCTAAACATGGTATTGCTACTCCAAAACAAGAAATGGAATTAATCCATCAAAGGTTAAAAGCAGCAAGAGAGTATTTAGACCAGATGAGCAAAATGAATGGAGATACAAAATGACTGAAACAAATGATATTGAAATCAGCAGTGGTAATGTCTTTGCCGATTTGGAAATGAGCAACCCAGAAGAAAGATTGGTAAAAGCAGAACTGGCACGCAAAATAAGTGAAGCGATTGAAAAACGTGGCTTAACTCAAACTCAAACAGCACAATTGTTAGGAATCGATCAACCAAAAGTTTCAGCTTTAATCAGAGGAAAGCTAGCAGGTTTTTCTACTGAAAGATTGTTAAACTTTTTAATTGCTTTGGGTAATGATGTGGAAATTTCAATTAAACCCAAGCCAGCATCTCGTTCTAAGGCTCAAATCACTGTTGTACGTTAAATATTGATGAAGCAATTAGTATTTAAAAACCTTATCAATGACGAATGACAAATGACGCTCTTCACTAGTTAACAATTGTGCTGACTTACTTACCTAGTTTGCTGACGGTTAAACTCATCTAAATCTAAAGCATAATTCAACTTTAAAACATTCACTCCAGGCTCACCAAAAATACCTAAAAATTTCCCTTCTGTAAATCTATTTATAAAAGGTAAAACTTCATCCGCTCGAAGATCGCGGGCGCGAGCAACTCTTTCCAACTGTTCGCGTGCGGCTTTGACTGAAATATGAGGATCTAACCCCGAACCAGAGGCATAAACCAAATCGGCAGATGGTTGAATACCTTCATCTTTTAGCCGAGTTATCTCCTCTGAAATTCGCTTAATTAGAGCGGGGTTTCCTGGAGCTAAATTGCTAGCTCCAGATATACCAGTTTTTTGTGCATCTTTGCCTTGGCTGTATTCAATTGTACTGGGACGAGAACGAAAATATCGGTCAGAGGTAAATTGTTGACCAATTAAAGCCGAACCAATTTGTTCTCCCTGAACGTTTTGCATAATACTTCCATTAGCTTCATTAGGAAATACAAATTGACCTACTGTTAGTATGACTAATGGATAGATAATCGCTGTCAACAACCAGAGAATTAAAGTCAGACGAATTGCTTGAAACATGAGGGAGATTTCGGATTTTGGATTTTGGATTTTGGATTTTGGATTTTGGATTAGAAATCACTTGGTCACTGGTCACTGGTCACTGGTCACTGTTATACCACTCCTACTACAGTAAGTAATATATCAATTAACTTAATTGCAATAAATGGTGCGATGACACCTCCCAAACCGTAAACAAAAATGTTTCGTTGTAATAATTGATCGGCTGTTAATGGTCTAAACTTTACGCCTGTAAGAGCTAAAGGAATCAATGCGGGAATAATCAAAGCATTGTAAATTAATGCTGCTAGTACGGCTGAATTCGTACTGGTTAACCTCATAATATTTAAACTTTGAAGATTAGCCGCACTAAATAAGACTGGGATAATCGCAAAATATTTAGCAATATCATTGGCAATGGAAAATGTAGTTAAAGCCCCTCGTGTCATGAGGAGTTGTTTGCCAATAGCAACAATGTCAATGAGCTTTGTGGGATCGGAGTCTAAATCTACCATGTTGGCAGCTTCTTTTGCTGCTTGAGTTCCTGTATTCATTGCTACACCAACATTGGCTTGAGCAAGTGCGGGTGCATCATTGGTTCCGTCCCCTGTCATCGCTACTAATTTCCCCTCTTCTTGTTCTCTTTGAATGACAACAATTTTGTCTTCGGGAGTGGCTTCAGCGATAAAGTCATCGACTCCTGCTTCTTTGGCAATCACAGATGCAGTGATACGGTTGTCACCAGTTAGCATGACAGTTCGGACTCCCATCCGCCTCAATTGCTCAAAACGTTCGCGAATACCGGGTTTGATAATATCTTTTAAGTAAATGACACCGTATATCTCGCTATTCAACGCGACGGCTAACGGTGTTCCTCCTAGTTGTGAAACTCTTTCGTAGGCTATATCAAGTTCTGTGGTACTATTCCCGTTTCGGGAACGTACAAATCCTTTGATAGCTGAAACTGCACCTTTACGGGCTTGGCTACCATCAGGTAAGTTTGTACCACTCATGCGCGTTTTTGCTGAAAACTCTACGGCTTCTGCTTGGTCTCGTTGAAAGTGAATCGTTGCTCCCAATCTTTCTGCTAGCCTGAAAATAGATTTGCCTTCGGGTGTATCGTCAAATATACTGGCGGCCAAAGCAACATGGGCGATTTCTTCCATAGAATGGTCGTTAATAGGAATAAATTCTTCAGCTAATCGGTTACCTAAAGTAATAGTACCTGTTTTATCAAGGATTAGGGTACTAACATCACCACACGCTTCTACTGCCCTTCCTGAAGTCGCAATGACGTTAAACTGGGCAACTCTATCCATTCCCGCAATCCCTATGGCACTGAGCAATCCTCCAATAGTGGTGGGGATCAAGGCTACCAATAGCGCGACTAATATGGCAATATTGATGGAGTTTCTCACATATCCTGCGATCGCGGGAATTGTCATCACAACGAACAAAAAGACTAGCGTTAATACAGCTAATAGTACTGTGAGAGCAATTTCATTAGGTGTTTTGGTTCTTTCAGCCCCTTCGACCAAGGCAATCATACGGTCAATAAACCCTTTACCTGGGTCTGCTGTAATTCGGATAATTAGTTCATCAGAAATAATCCGCGTACCACCCGTGACAGAACTCGCTACATCCGACCCCGTTTCCTTAAGGACAGGCGCGGACTCGCCGGTAATTGCCGATTCATCAACACTAGCAACACCCATAATGACTTCCCCATCAGTCGGAATGATATCCCCTGCTACCACATAGACTGTATCTCCAGTTTTTAGGGTAGTCGAAGAAACTTCTGCGATCGCTCCATCATCTCCCAGTTTTTTAGCAACTGTTTCTGACTTCGTTGAACGTAAAGCATCAGCTTGTGCCTTACCCCGTCCTTCAGCAACTGCTTCAGCAAAGTTAGCAAATAAAACGGTGAAGAATAAAATACCCGTCACCAATCCGTTAAAAAGACGCAAGTTATTTCCTGTCACTGGACCAAACAGGTATGGGTTGACAGTCACTAATAAAGTGATGAGAGTCCCCACCCAAACCAAAAACATCACTGGGTTTTTAACAGCATATTTGGGATTTAGCTTGACAAAAGCGTCTTTTATTGCTCTAGTGTAAATCCCTTTTGTGCGAACCTTCGATTTTTTACGTGCTTGGCGACGTTCGCTTTTACGGGAATATGGTGGTCTTTCCATAGGGGGTAGAGGGTAGGGGGTAGAGGGTAGGGGGTAGAGGGTAGGTGTAGGGATACTTTTCTATTCCCTAACCCCTACCCCCTAATCCCTAGTCCCTCATCTAAGATTAAACCCTTCAGCGATGGGTCCTAAAGCTAAAACGGGGAAAAATGTCAGTACTCCCAAAATTAAAATGACTCCTGCGGTCACTGTTGTAAATAGGGTGGTATCTGTTCTGAGAGTTCCTGGTGTTTCTGGCAGTGCTTGTTTGCGTGTCATACTATCGGCTAGCAGTAAAATGGCAATAATCGGGATATAACGTCCCATTAACAAGCTCAAGCAAGTGCTTAAGTTCCACCATAAAGTGCTATCGCCCAACCCCTCTAAACCCGAACCGTTATTGGCACTAGCTGAAGCATATTCATAAACCACTCGTGAAATGTTGTGAAATTCAGGAATACCTGTATATCCTGGTGGTGGAACTTGAAACGCCAAGGATGTAGGAAATCCCAAAGCAATGGCACTGGGGATCAAGACGGCAATTGGGTGAATCAGCAGCACCACGCTACTGAGGACGATTTCTCGCTTTTCTATTTTGCGTCCTAAAAATTCTGGTGTCCGTCCCACCATTAGCCCAGTTAGGAACACGGCAAGTATCATGAAAATGAATAGGTATGCTGTTCCGGTTCCCTGACCGCCCCAGACGATTTGTAAAAATAAGCCGAGCATTGTAGAAAAAATTCCCGGTGGCATTAGGGAATCGTGCATCCCGTTAACTGCGCCACACATAGTTCCTGTTGTCGTAATTGCCCACAGTGCTGTTTGCGCCCACCCAAATCTGAGTTCTTTTCCTTCTAAATTGGGCTGTGCTTCCAATCCTAATGCTTGGTTGACGGCGGGATTGCCTTGATACTCGCCTACTGCTGTTATTCCAATCAAAACAACATAAATGATAAAGACCATCCAGAATAACTGCCATGCTTGTTTGGTATTCTTGGCGAACAATCCATAAGTGAATATAAGTGCTGTTGGAATGCTCAGCATGGCAAGAGTTTCTATGAGATTGGTAACACTACTAGGATTCTCAAACGGATGTGCTGAGTTCGCACTAAAAAAACCACCACCGTTCTCTCCCAACTGTTTGATTATCTCAAAAGAAGCAACTGGACCTCTGGCAAGATACTGTATCCCTCCGTCTAAAGTTGTTACTTGTAACGGTCCATTCATGGTTTGCGGTACACCTAATGCTAGTAATCCGATCGCTCCTACTATTGATATTGGTAGCAATATACGAGTGATAGAACGTGTTATATCAACGTAAAAATTTCCCAGTGGTTTCCCTGTTAAGCCTCGTATAAAAGCAATCCCTACTGCTAATCCAGTTGCTGCTGAGGTAAACATCAAAAAACCTAAAGCTGCTGTTTGACTGAAATAACTGAGAGAGGTTTCTCCTGAGTAATGTTGCTGGTCTGTATTGGTTAAAAATGAAATTGTTGTGTGGAGTACAATATCCCATCTAGGAGCTGCTAATCTCGTTGGATTCCAAGGTAAAAATTTTTGAAGAGCGAGGAACGCACACACTATAAATCCCATAACAAGGTTACTGTAGAGCAACGCTTTAATATACTGCCAACCCGTCATAGTGTCTTGTCTGGAAATTCCTGCTAATAAATATATAAATCGTTCTACACGATTCATGACAAGATCGAGTAGCGTTTTTTCTCCCATAAAGACACGGGCTATGTATCTACCGAATAGCGGCGCGATCGCTATTATAATACACAGTGTTACTCCTATCTGTAAAAGTCCTAGTCCCATATATTTAGTTGCAATTATAAGTAAATTGTGTATAATACGCTGCAAATACAGCTAACTGGTCATTTTCTAATTTGAATATTAATACTTGTAGGATTCCTACATCTCATAAATTAGTCTGAAATTCTCTTTGTTTTAGATGTTTTTTCCCCACATCGACTTACCCCCCTCACAAGGGTAGGTATTTTACTTTCTCGTGAGGGCAAGACCTGATAGACAAGGCGGACAAGATGACAAGGGAGGATAACCGTATAAAATTTTATACGGTGGGGAACCTCAACAGACCCTGAAAACACCATGCATGCGTAAAAAATCTTCCAGGTCTACTTTCCCTCCAAGTCTTCCGTGTAAGGCGCTTCATGGATAATATTAAAAACCTACCCTTGTGAGCTGTGAGAACCCCCCTCCGGGTTCGCTAGTTCCGGTGGGTCGTGGGAAACCCGCCTTCAGGACGCTTACTCACCGCACGGCGCTGCTCTGGGCACCACCAAATGAGCAAAACTAATGGAGATACAAAATGACTCAAGAAAGTGATATTGAAATTAGCAGTGGTAATGTCTTTGCTGATTTGGAAATGAGTAACCCAGAAGAAAGATTGGTAAAAGCAGAGCTTGCACGCAAAATAAGTGAAGCTATTGAGAACTGTAGTTTAACTCAAGATGAAACAGCACAATTGTTAGGAATCGATCGACCGAAAGTTTCAGCTTTAATCAGAGGAAAGCTAGCAGGTTTTTCCACTGAAAGATTGTTAAACTTTTTAATTGCGTTGGGTAATGATGTGGAAATTTCAATTAAACCCAAGCCAGAATCTCGTTCTAAGGCTCAAATCAGTGTTATACGTTAAATATTGATGACTTTGTTACGTGTTATTATCCAATCGCAATTGCATATCAACGACGGGCGCGATTGATTTGCCTTCAGAGATTTTATTGGCTACGCTGAAATAACTGCCGTAGCAGCTCTCTACAAGTAGGGGGATAAACTCAAGCTAAATCCGGGCAATACATTTTCACCAGATAATTGTGTTGGCAGGTTTCGCACTTCTACATCTTGCCCTTGGCGATAAATTTCGACTTGCTGCTGTTGAGGATTAATTAACCATCCCAACTGTACTCCTGCGTCCATATATTCTCGCATTTTGTCACGCAGCATTTCCAAATCATCTGTTGCTGACCTTAATTCAATCGTAAAATCTGGTGCAATAGGGGGAAATTTGCGTCTTTGTTCGGGAGTGAGTACTTGCCAACGTTCCTTTTGAATCCAAGCGGCATCAGGAGAACGGTTTGCACCATTGGGTAACTTAAATACAGTGGAGGAACTAAAGGTATAACCGAGAGCAGTTTGCCGATTCCAAGTTCCTAAATCGATAATAAAGTCAGCTTCTCGATTGCCGCTCTCGCCTCCAACAGGTGCCATAATAATTAATTCTCCCTTGGCCGTTCGTTCAAACTGTAACTCGCGGTTATCTTGACACAACTGATAGAACTGCTCGTCGCTCAGATGAACTGTGTCCAAACTTAATGTCAAAGGAGTCATAATCCTACATTTAGCCGCATTTTTGTTATGTATTATATCACCTAAAAACCTTCTTTTCCCTATTTTACCGCTATTCCAGTAAAACTACGGTAGTCGATCGTTCGAGTAGAGCATAAATTGTGATAGAGACTGAAAGTCATAACTGCTAACAGGCAGTGACGTTGCCTTGCGCTTGGCTTTTGGAATTTATGTTACGTAAAGAAATTGATAACACTAACTTTCAGAGTCAGCAGATACCTATGTTGACTCAAATTTCTATTGGAATAACAACTACTATGACGAATTTGACAGAGCATACTACCCAAACTTACAAGAAAAACTATACACAAGAATCAGTTTTTACAAAAGATAACACAGAGAATTCCAATATTATCTTCATAGACACATCTGTACCGGATTACGAAAGCTTAATATCTGGTGTAAAACCCGGTTATCAAATTGTTCTCCTAGACCCTACCAAGGATGGAATCACTCAAATTACAGAATCCTTGCAGGGAGGGAAATACCAGTCCGTTCACATCGTTTCCCATGGTGCAGAAGCAAACTTACAACTGGGGTCTACCCAACTCAACAATGGAACTCTGGGGCTTTACCAAGCACAGTTGCAGCAATGGGCAAATGCTTTAACTGATGATGCCGATATTTTGCTTTACGGCTGTAATGTTGCATCTGGTGAAGTTGGTCAGGCTTTCATACAACAATTAGCAGAAATTACAGGGGCTGATGTCACTGCTTCGGAAGATGTTACGGGAAATTCCGAACTGGGGGGAGATTGGGATTTAGAAGTTAAAACAGGGGAAATTGAGTCTAATAGTGCTTTTACACCAGAGGTCACAAAGACTTACAAGTCTATTTTACCTATTTCTTTCAACAAGTTTGATATATCAAGCTCGTCACCTTCTTCTGTCATAGTGGGTGACTTCAATAATGATGGTAGTTCGGATCTAGCAGTTGCACAACAATCTAACAATAGTGTTTTCGTGCTGGTGGGTGATGATAGCGGTAACTTTTCGACTGTTAATGAGTATACAGTAGGACTATCTCCTGTTTTCGTGACAACAGGTGATGTTAACAAGGATGGTCGCTTGGATTTAGTCACAGCTAACTCTGGTACTAATACTGTGTCAGTGTTGTTAGGTCTTGGTAATGGCAGTTTTGGCACTGCTACCAATGTTGCAATCGGGGACATAGGAACAAACCCCACTTCTATAGTGACAGGTGACTTTAATGGAGATGGGCTTTCTGACTTAGCTGTAACGACAAACACAAATAAAGTTTCTGTTATTTTGAGAAAGAGTGACGGGACTTTCAGCAATCCTACACTGTACGATGTAGGCACAACGCCTAGTTCTATTGTTGTGGGTGACTTTAATAACGATACTAAACTCGATTTAGTCGTTACAAACTCTGGTTCCAACAATATTGCTTTGTTACAGGGTCTTGGGGCTGGTGCTTTTAGTAACGCTACTTTTTATGGATTGGGTTCGGAGGCTTCAAATCCTAAGTCTACGATCGCTGGTAATTTCAACGGAGATGATAAACTCGATCTAGCAGTGGCAAACTCCGGTTCTAATAACGTTTCTGTGCTGTTGGGTAACAACACTGGTTTTGGGGCTGTTACCAATTATGGAATCGCGGACACAAGCCCTTCATCTATAACTGTTGGTGATTTCAACAAAGATGGGAAATCTGATTTAGCTATTGCAACGAGTTCTGGAAACATCTCTATACTGGTAGGTAATGGTCAAGGTAGTTTTAGCAGTACCAACAGCATATCTGGCGGATCTAATTCCGTGTCTGTTGTTGCGAGTGACTTTAACAAGGATGGAAAATCTGACTTAGTTGTTGCCAATTCCGATAATTTTTCGATACTGCTGAACGAATCTATTAATATTGCACCCGTTAACACAGTTCCTGGCAATCAAACCACTCCAGAAGACACGGTACTGACTTTTAATAATATTTCTATTAGTGATGAAGATGCGCTGAATAATCCGGTTGAAGTTAACTTAACAGCTAGCACTGGTACTCTTTCTTTAGCAACGACGACAGGGCTTAATGTTCAAGGCGATAAAACAGGTAATATTGTTCTGGTAGGCACGGTAACTAACATCAATGCCGCTTTAAACGGTCTGAGTTTTACCCCAAATCAAAATTTCACTGGTACTGCTACAATTGAGATCAAAACTAATGACAAAGGCAATACGGGGACTGACGGCGCTAAAACCGCTACAAATAACTTTAAGATTAACTTTACACCTGTTAATGATGCCCCTGTCTTATTTTCCAACTCTGTGACATTGGATGCAGAAGCTGATGCATGGATAGATTCATCTGACGTTCAAGCCAACTATGGTAACAGTACGACTTTGAGAGTAGACAATCAAAGCGATAGTCGATCTGAAGCTTATATCAGATTTAATTTAAATTCTTTACCTGTTAACGTAAATAGAGTCATAACTGCTGCCACTTTCCAAGTCACGGGTTCGGCTTCTAACGGTGGCTATACTCACAATCTTTTTTATATAAACAACGATACTTGGCAAGAAAAGTCTATTACTTGGACAAACAAACCTGTTTATCAACAAATACAGTCGTGGTCGTTACAGTCTAATGGTGGAATTAAATCACATTCGGTAGATGCAATAACCCCAGTATCAACTGAAGTGTCAACGGGCAACAAAAGATTGTCATTTGTTATCGACAGTTCTAGCACTTTGGGTAATCCTGTTGAATATTACTCTAGAGAAATCGGTTCGAGCTCAGTTCCAAAATTAGAACTTTCTTTCTCTCCCATCTCTCTAGCTGCAATAGATGAAGACAGTACCCAAAATAACGGCACTTCGGTTTCTGAGATTATTGATGGTCGCGTTTCTGATGCAGATACAGGATCGCCGAGAGGAATAGCTGTTATCGGAAGTAATAATAGTAACGGTAAGTGGCAATATTCACTAGATGGGGTTAGTTGGACTGATTTTGGCACGTCGTTATCTTCTAATTCGGCTTTATTACTAGCAGCAGATGGTAGTACCAGGGTACGTTTTGTTCCTACAGAAAACTTTAATGGTACGATCGCAAGCGCTATTACTTTCCGTGCTTGGGATCGAACAACTGGTACTAACGGCGGTACGGCGGATACTTCCACTAACGGCAGTACGACTGCTTTTAGCACAAATACAGCAACCGCAGATATTAGAGTCAACGCTGTCAATGATGCTCCTGTTATTACCGCACTGACAGAATTAACAGCAGAAGAAGACCAGCCTTTGGTTATCAGTAATGGTGCTATCTCTATCAGTGATGTGGATGCGGGTAATCAATCAGTCAAGGTGACTCTCACCGCCACCAATGGGACTATAAGTTTAAACAACAGTGGGGGATTGCCTTTTGCTTTCGCGAGTGGTGATGGCACTCAAGATACCACTATGTCCTTTACTGGCACTCTTGCCAATATCAATACCGCTCTTTCAGGCATGAAGTTTCTTGCAACGCCGAACACGAGTGATGGTAAGATTGACATCAGTGTGGATGACTTAGGAAAGACAGGTTCGGGAGGAGCCAAAACAAGCGATCGCACTGTCAACATCAAGATTAACCCTGTCAACGATGCTCCTGTCAACACAGTTCCCACCACGTTACAAACCACAGCCGAAGAAACCGCACTCGTCTTTGGCGAAAAGAAAATTCAAATTAGCGATGCTGATGCTGTAGACAGCATAGTTGAAGTTCAATTAACTGCTGCTGATGGAACTCTGACTTTAACAAATACAAATGAGGTTAACGTTACAGACAACTCCACAGGAAAAGTGATAGTTAGTGGCAAGGTGTCTCAAATTAACACAGCCCTAAACAGTCTCAGCTTTACCCCAAAACTAAACTTTAATGGTGAGACGACAGTTCAAATCTCCACAAACGATAAGGGAAATACGGGTTCGGGAGGAGAAAAAATTGATGCGGATACTATTAATATCTTCGTCTCTCCTGTCAACGATGCGCCTGTTATCCTCTCCGAATCTATTACAGTTCAGACCGCGATCGTAGAAGATGACACCAATAACAACGGTGTTCTCATCTCTGAAATCGTAACTGGTCATATAACTGATGTCGATGCAGGAGCGTTACAAGGAATTGCGATCGTTCAAACCAATACTACCAACGGTCAGTGGCAATACTCAACTGATGGAGGTACTGCTTGGAATCAAGTTGGAACTGTCTCTACAACATCAGCATTATTACTAGCATCAGACCAAAATACTAAGATTCGCTTTATACCAAAACCAAACTTTACAGGCGATATTAGTGATGGTATTACCTTCCACGCTTGGGATCGAACCAACGGTGTCAACGGTGGAAAATTTGATGTTTCAACCAACGGTTTGACAAATCCCTACAGCACTAACACAGCCATTGCTGCCTTCACAGTTAGTCCTGTCAATGATGCACCTGTTATTAACGCACCAATAGAATTGACTGCAGACGAAGATACTCCTTTAGTGATTGATGCAACTAACGGTGTTATCTCTATTGCTGATGTAGATGCAGGTGAGAATTCAGTCAGCGTCACACTTACTGCCACCAATGGCACTATCAGTTTAAGTACTAGCCAAGGCTTGAGCTTCACAAGCAACGGTAGCGATGGTACTGAAGATGTTACCATGACCTTTACTGGTACTCTTGCGAATATCAACAACGCACTTCTAGGGATGAAATTCCATCCCGCTCTTAACTCTGTCGTTGAAGGTAAGATAGATATTGCCGTTGATGACATGGCAAATACAGGCAGTGGAGGTGCAAAAACTGCCACGGGTAGCGTTAAAGTCAAGATTAATCCTGTTAACGATGCCCCTGTTAACACAGTTCCCACTGAAATACAGACAACAGATGAAGATATACCTCTTGTCTTTAGCACTCAAAAGGGCAATCAAATTCTCATTGCCGATTTAGATGCAGAAGATAACCTAGCGAACAAAGATGTTCGAGTCACTTTGGTTGCAACCAATGGGATTCTGAAGGTAGTAAATTCTGATAGTGTTACTGTTACGGGAGATAGCACGGGTAGCGTAACTCTCACAGGTAGAGTTGCCAATATTAATGCTTCTCTAAATGGGTTGAGTTTCACTCCTTCACAGAACTACAATGGCGTTGCTGAAATTAAAGTTACCACCAATGACCAAGGCAATACAGGTGCAGGCGGAGCAAAAATTGCTGAAAATACTATCAATATTGCTGTTAATCCGTTCAATGATGCCCCCGTTTTAGTCGGCGATGCTTTCAGTGTCTTTGCAGAAGCTGATGCATGGGTGAATTCGTCTTCTCCTTCTAAGAACTACGGTAGCGACACAATCTTAAATGTGAGAGGCGTTCAAAATGGTTCCCAACAAACTTACCTCCGGTTTAACTTAGCTTCTTTACCAAAAGACCTTGCAAGTATTCTCAAGACTGCGACTTTCCAAATGAATGGTAGTAGCACCCAGTCCGGGGAAGACTCTCACTCAATTTACTTTGTTTCTAATGATGCTTGGCAAGAAAATACCATCACTTGGCAAAATAAGCCAACTTACGAAACTCAAGTGTTGGGGATGTGGACAATTCCATCCAATGGTCAACACACTCTTGATGTGAAGTCCCAGTTTCTCACAGAACTGTCAGGCGACCACAAGCTATCGTTAGTTGTCAATCACGTTGACTTCAACAAACCAGGGCTTGTTTACAATTACCAATCTAGAGAAAATCAAACTGGTGTTCCACAATTAATTCTTGCTCTCAATCCTATCGTTGTTGCACCAATTAATGAGGATAGTGTAGACAACGAAGGTACGCTCGTCTCTACAATGATTGCAGGTCGAGTACTCGACACCGATCCTGAAGCAGTGCAAGGAATAGCAGTTTTTGCCAAGGATAATACAAACGGCAAGTGGCAATATTCTATAGATGGGACTTGGCTTGATTTTGGGAATGTATCAGCAAGTACGGCTCAATTGTTAGCGGCTGACGGGCAAACAAAAGTTCGCTTTGTACCCAACAGTAATTTTACAGGTGCGATCGCACAAGGGCTTTCTTTCCGAATTTGGGATCGAACCAACGGTGTCAACGGTGGAATCGGCGATACAAACAACAACGGCGGTTCGACTGCCTTCAGTGCTGACATTGCTCATGCTGCAATCAATGTCATGGCAGTGAACGACACACCCATTATTAATGTTCCTGCAAACAAAACAACCAGAGAAGACACAACACTCGTCTTTGCACAAACAGGTGGCGTCATCTCAATTAGCGATGTCGATTTAGGTAATAATAGTGCGCTTGAAGTTGAAGTCACTCTAAAAGTCGTCAACGGCAATGGAACTATTAACATAAATGAAACTGGGGTTATAACTGGCAATGGTACGGCAAATCTAAGCTTAACTGGTACTATAGCCAACATCAACACTGCATTAGCAAGTATGCAGTTTCTTCCCAAAGCCAACTTCTTCGGTACTGAAACTATAGAAATTACCGTCAATGACAAAGGCAATATTGGGAGTGGTGGAGTCAAGACAACTACAAACACCCTTAGCATTGACATCCAACCCGTTAACGATGCACCTTTCAATACCGTACTCAATCAAGAAATCACAACCCTTGAAGACACACCCATTGTCTTTAATGGCAATAACCTCATCTCCATTAGCGATGTAGATGCAGAAAATAAACCCGTTCAAGTCACGTTGACTGCTACCAATGGCACTCTCACTTTAAGTAGCACGAACCAATTAACATTTTTATATGGCAGCGATGGTATCAACGATACGGCTATGGTTTTTGAAGGCACTATCGCCGACATCAACGCCGCACTTGCAGGCATGACCTTTAACCCAACACCAGAAACTTCTGGTACAGCTAGTGTAAAAATAACAACTAGCGACTTGGGGAACACTGGTAATCCGAACAATCCAAATGATGATGAAGTTTTAACTGCCACAAACACGATTAACATCACCATCCAATCTGTTAACGACCCTCCCGTCAATCAAGTTCCGGGAAATTTGACTACAGAGGAAGACAAACCAATCGTCTTCAGTCAAGCAAATGGCAATCTCATCTCTATCAACGATGCTGATGCTGGTTCCAAACCCGTCCAAGTCACTTTGATTGTAACAAATGGTACGCTGAGTTTAAGTGGTGTTAATGGATTAAACTTTTCAAACGGCAATGGTGACGGTCTTAATAATGCCACCATGACTTTTAATGGCACTGTGGCAGATATTAACACTGCACTTGCTGGTATGACCTTTAAACCAACACCTAATTCCTCTATTCCAGCAACCATAGAAATTACAACCGACGATTTGGGAAATAGTGGCGGGACGAGTACCCCTGACAAGGACATAATTGAGATTTCTGTAACCACCTCTAACGATCCTCCCGTTCATACTTTGCCTAAAGAAGTCACCACCCAAGAAGATACTCCCTTCATCTTCAGTGGCGAACAACTCATCTCCGTTAGCGATGCAGATGCAGGTTCAAATGAAGTCGAGGTGACGCTAACTGCTACAAACGGAACTCTCAGTTTAAACGGTACGCTAGGATTGTTCGTCACAACAGGCGATGGAATTGACGACAAGGAAATCAGTTTCAGAGGGGGTTTAGACAAGATTAATGCCGCCCTTACAGGGATGACGTTTAATCCCGATGCCAATGTTTTTGGAGAAGGTAGCGTCACAATTACTACCAATGACTTAGGAAATACAGGTGGTGCTGCTGTAACAGTGAGTAACACCGTCAAAGTCATTATTGAGCCAATCAACGAACCTCCCGTCAACTCAGTACCCATAACTGACCAATCTACCATTACAAATACGCCCCTTGTTTTCAGTAAAGCCACTAACAATTCCATTTCAATTAGCGATATTGACGCACTCAACAATCCCGTTAAGGTAACGCTGACTGCAACTCATGGAAGTCTCAGTTTAAATGCCAATAGCATTGGAAAATTGAACTTCTCACAAGGCGTAGGTGATGGTACTAATGATGCGACCATGACCTTTACGGGTACGATTGAGGATATCAACGCCGCACTTGATGGCATGGCGTTTAATCCGAGTGCTAATTTCTCTGGTGTTGGCAAAGTCGAAATTTTAACGAATGACAGGGGTTATACTGGCAAAACAGGAGAATCCGGGGCTTTAACAGATAGCGATTCTATTGATATCACTGTTATCCCAATTGTCAGTATTGCAGCTATAGATCCCACAGCAAATGAATTAGGCAATGATACCGGGACTTTCCGTGTCAGTCGGACTGGTACTGTTGGTAATGTCACAGTGAATTTTGCGATCGCTAATACAAGTACGGCAGGTATTAACGATTACACTCTCAGTTTAAAAGACCAAAATCAACTGGCTGTAGAGATTCCTGACGGACAAAGTTTTGTAGACGTTATTCTCACACCGACTGATGATACTTTGCCAGAGGGAGAAGAAAGCTTGCAACTCTCTCTCGTTGCAGGTAGCGGTTACGTTCTCAACACAGATAAAAGCACTGCTAAGGTCACAATTGTTCCAAACGATGCCATTACATACAATATTGTTGCGTCAAATCTCTCAGCTAATAACAGTATCAATGAAGGCGACACAGAGGTAAAAACATTGACCTTCACTGTAACAAGAGGTGGTGGCATTGGGATAGCAAGTCAGGTAGACTATGCTTTTGGTGGAACAGCAGCGTTTGGTAGCGATTACAACAACATCCAAGTTACGGATGGCACTTCCGTTCCAGCAGGAACTCTCAACTTTGCAGTTGGTGAAGCAAGCAAAACCATTACAGTAGACGTTATTGGGGACAAAACATTTGAAGTCGATGAAATTTTTTCTGTGACTCTCACCAACCCACGTCCTCAAGAAGCACCTGCTAATGCTAAGATTGTCACCAATCTCGCTGCTGTAAAAATCGTCAATGATGACAGCGTACCTACTATTTCTGTAGATGACATAACTGTCAGTGAAGGAAATACGGGAGCATTTAATGTGACTCTCTCCAACTCTAGCTACCAAAAGATTACTGTAAACTACAGCATCGTTGATGGCACTGCTAAAGTCAACTCCGATTACACGGCTACAGCATATACAGGAACTCTCACCTTTAATCCTGGAGATATTAGTAAAACCATTGACGTTACCGCATTATTTGATAGCCAATTTGAAGACCCAGAAACCTTTAGTGTTAAACTAGCTAACTCTACCAACGCTGGAATTAAAGACGCACTGGGAATTGCTACGATCGCTCCTCTAAAGACGATCTCTGGTACGTCAGGTGCTGATAATATAATGGGGACGGCAAATAGCGATCGCATCCTCGGACTTGAAGGTGACGATCTCATTATTGCTGGATTAAGTGCCGATGAGATAGATGCTGGTGATGGTAACGACACCGTATTTGGCGACCTTGTGGTTGGTGTAGCAAATACAACCTCTAACAACAGCGACTTAATTAAAGGCGGTAATGGAAGCGATCGTATTTATGGCGGAGAAGGCAAGGATTGGGTTTATGGTGAAGCCGGAGACGATTTGCTGTGGGGTAACGATGGTGACGATGAACTCTGGGGAGGATTAGGTAACGACTACCTCACAGGCGGACAAGGCAATGATATTGTTGTTCTGGCAAGGAATGAAGGTATTGATACCATCAACGATTTCCGTGTAGGAGAAGATGTCATTCGTCTGTCAGGTGGCTTAACCTACTCTGCTTTATCCTTCACTCAAGTTCTGAATAACACCTTTATCTTTGACAATGTTAATCAAAAACATCTAGCAGTCTTAACAGGAGTTCAAGCATCCACTTTAACTTCTAACTCCTTTATTTAGGGGATTGGGGAACTCGGGGCCCCCTCTGGGGATAAGGGGCAATGGGGATTGGGGATTTCTCGTTTTCTCGTTCCCAGGCTCAGCCTGGGAATGCATAGACTGAGGCTCCGCCTCAACTCTACCATGAAGGAGTCTCAAAGAAAAAATTTCACTGCCCAACCTCTTCCCTACCCCCTACTTAAGTTAAACTGTGTACTTGGTATAGAGGAGTTTTAAATGAGTAAATTTCAGCAAATTAGTATTGACTTTAGTAGTACAGATATAGCTTCTCTCGATACAGACGACGAATTTCGTCAAGAAGCCAAAAGATTGTTACCGAAAGCACTCGTCCAATTAGGTGAAATTGTTGGTGAAAAAACCTGGGAGGATTTACAGAAAACTCTTAAGAAACCAGGAGGTAAACTCGGTGGTTCTCAAAGTGAGAAACGCAAGTTTATTCAAGAAACTGGCAGAACTTATCACAGACATGCTAGCAGCCGAGAAAGGCAAGAACTAGAAGACTATATTGTAGAGCAATTGCGCGATCGCAAGCAATTTGGCTAAGCTAGATAATACAAACATACTTTTTATTTGAGAGAAACTATAGGACTCCTATTTGATTTTTGAAATACACGTAGGTAGGGCTATACCGCACACACAAAGCTTTTGTACGGCATAACCCTACCTACAATACTTAAATTTTTTACAAATTATTTATGAATGCTTACCCTAATTCAATTTGTTTGAATCCAATCCCAGTGATGAATAGCTGCTTTTTAACTCATTCCAAAGAGCGTTAATTTGTTCGTAAGATTCCTCTGAAGAAAGCTTTCCACGAGTTTGTAGGTTGGAGATGTAACTCACTCTCGTGGCAAATTCTTGTAAGTTGGCGTTGAATAATAAAGCTGCTGGATGAAACTGACCGCGATATGTACGTTTCTGATAAAGAAAATCATCCTTATTTACGGGTTCTAACATAACCCACCTCTTAAATAAACGATACTATTGAGAAAACTTAGCCGGCAAATCTGCTGTTCCATATTTCACCTCTTGAACAAAGAGTTTTATTTCCCTAATTCCTTTTTATGTTATCTAAATGATAAAAGCAAATATTATTATTTTTTGATTTGATAAATAAAAGTGATTAAAGGGATGTTTGTAAAGTACACCGTTGGGATCGCGATCCCCCCTAGCCCAGCTTAAAAGAGGGGAAAGTACTCTTAAAAGTCCCCCACAACAAACTCAAAACTGCTAGTATATTAAAGTTGCTGCTCATTTCCTTGCTGTAAATGATCTTACCACTTGATGAAGAGCTTTCCAAAGAAATAGCCCAAAGCATAAAAAGCAAGGCGAAGACTCCGTTTGATAATGCTTATAAAGCAGCCTTGGCGACTGAGGGAGCAACTTACGTCCAGGGCTTTTTGGCTTTTGCAGGCAGACCTTACAAACCTATCGAACACGCTTGGATTGAATTGGGCGATCGCATTATTGACCCTACATTACCCCATCTCAAGCAAGACCCGCAAGGGCTTTTGTATTATCCAGCACAGCGAATCAGCGTAAAAAAACTGAAAGCGATTATAGAAGAATCGAAAGAAGATTATCCGGAGGACGACCCCTTACCTATCTATGGCGATCCTCCTTACGACTATTACGGAGATGTGATGCTAGGTGGTAAAGAGTACTTAACAGCATATCAAGCAGCCGAAGCGAAGTGCAAAGAACTGAATCAGCGCAAAGCGGAGAGTAATTAAATTTTGATGCTCATTCCATAAAAGTTTTGAACTTCGGACGGGCGGGACGCCCATCCCACAAGAGTTAAAAACTATTGTTCTTACAAACAGTATGTGTTTTAGCTGGTCACTGGTCACTGGTCACTGGTCACTGGTCACTGGTCACTGGTCACTGTTAAGCTTCCATTTAATAAGTTCTCCCAAGCCTTGCTTAGCAGCCCATATGGAGATTGAATTGATTTTTTTCTGTAGCAGAACTTCATTCATCTTGCTTGCAAACTCGCGTCCTAGCAAATGCCATAGTTCTCCTAACTGGGGGACTTTATCGTAATACTTAGCGATCGCATCGCGAGATTGCTGAGTTATATAATAACACTGCTTTTGCTTGGCACACTCTATTTCTACTGCGGTTTCAAAATCTAGTGGGGATTTGCGGGATGCTTGCAAAATACTGGAATCGACGGGACTGATTTTGACAACTCCTTCTAAATAAGCGACAAAATCATTGGCTTTAACTCCGTTAAATTCACTTAGAACAAGACGAATTTTACCCATACCGATTTTTGTCATGTAGCATTCGATAACATGACTGTTGATTAAATACCAGATAATTTCGACTTCTTCAACAATAGGGCTGCGATTAAGTATCCACTCTAAGGCAATGTCTGCATCAAGTAGAACTTGTAGCATCCCTACCTCCTTCGCGATTCATAGTTCGTACTTCTATTTTTACGCCCTCTGTCTTTTGTTCTCTCTCTTCTTGTACTAATTTTGTTTCTGTTCCAAATTCTTTTCGCCAATCTTCAAGGGATTCTAGGGAAGCATTGGGTTCTACTTTAACAACGGAAGGTTCTGTAAAATACTCATAAACCCCTTCATAGGTATTTTCTAGAGTATATAAACCTGAAGTGACTTCTCTTACCTTCAATTTCTGGTTTGGTAACGGTTGAATTCCACTTGGCTCGATCATTTTGTCTCCTACTTTAACGTTCCTGAGAGTATACTCGCTCCTACCATCATAGTTCGATAAATCTGAGTTAGCATACCTTGTGAATTAAGCGCTTCTTCAATTTCAGTAGTGGTATCAAGAGCGAGAATCCCAATTAATTCGTAACTGTCAATTATCTTCTGGAAGTTCGTGGTTTCTAATTGAAGAAACTTTTCAAAATCTTCTTCTGTAATTTCTGTAATAGTTTTCCAATTGAAGAGCGGTACAGTCGCTATTGTTTTTCTATCTTTCGGAATTTTATTGACTTGAGGTTTTGTCATGTTCCATGCGTGAGGTTCTTGTTTTAAGACCCGAACATTGAGTAAAAAAAACTTTCGTTCTCTCCAGGATTCTCCCCAAGTACCTTTGTTATTTATGTCTATCTGCCAATCTACATCTGGATCTTCATCCATATTATATTGGTATGCGATCGCAAACCGATTTTCGTCTTTTGGTAGCATGATATACGAACGGCATTCTCTGAGATTTGTGGTTTCTTCTATATCTCTCACAATTGTTTTGAGAGTCGGTTTAACTAAATAAGGTGGAGCGTGTAAAGCTTGTAATTGCTCGATAGTATTTGTTACTTTTTTCCATTGGGGTAAATTCAATGTTAGAAAGCTAGCCGTTGCACTATAACCTCGATAGAAAAGATTTTCTCTTAATTCCGCATCAATAGAAAAATCAAGAGTTTTAATGTTTGCTGGTATGGGAACGCGGACGTGGTAAACTTTATCTGTAACCGCTCTGAGTAAATCGTCACTTGAATCTATTATAGTCGATAACATATCCGCGCAAAACTGACCCAATTCATATTTAGGTTTTGCGTCAGGAGACTTAGGATATTCTTGACTGTATAAATCAAAAGCAATAACTGGTTTGGAGTTTTTCCTTTGCTCTTGTTTAAAGAGAAACACTGGTAAATTACTACTTAAACCTCCATCTACCAAAATGCGATCGCTTTCTATGACGGGAGTAAACACAAAGGGATAGCTCATAGATGCTCTGACAGCTTTAATCACAGAATAATTTAAAGCTTCCTCTCCTTCTCCTTGAGGATAAACAACAGCTTGGTGACTTTTGATATCTGAAGCTACAATTTTTAGAGGAGAACATCCTATATCTTGGAGATTTTGAAAAGTAATATCTGTTGCGTTTTTAAGTTTTTCCTTTAAAGAGGATTCACTGTTTGCGACTTTCTGACTATTTTGGATCTTCTTTAAAAGAAAATGAGTGAGTTTATTACCATTACAAAAACCAAAATTTTGTCTAATCTCATTAATTAAATCTAAATTTTTTAATAAAACGAAATCTTTAGAAAGACTTTTAGAAAGATTTTGGGGTAGTTGTTTAAAACGCTGTAATTTTCTTTCCGCATCATCTAAAAAGTCATGAAAATTAATTTCCTCCACCATAATCTTTCTAATTTCTTCTGGAGAATAACCCACATTTGCAAGTAAAGCGACGATACTTCCTGCTGATGTTCCGCCGTAACCTATAAATCTTATACCCTGTTCTGCTGCTGCTTTTAAACATCCGACTAATGCAGCACCCTTGACTCCACCACCATCTAAAATAGCGTAAGCTTCCACAGACATGGAAAAGTATCCTCTACACAGCGTTTCTCTTTATCTATTTTGACGCGATCGCTGTTGCTAATGGTGAATTCAGAGATTCAAAAAACTTTAGGCATATAGCAATCCGCGCATCATTCATGAAAAATTTTAATGACTGTAGGTAGGGCATTGCCCACCTACAGTATAAATTGGTGGGCAATACCCTACCTACAATACTTATAGCGATTTTCACTTGAATAAAGTACAGATCGATCTGCGTTTATCCGCTACAGGTTGCGGTTCCATAACTTTTTTATGTATTGCACCCAATTGAAAACTAGAAGCCGTCAGCACAACCTCACCTGATTTGTCCATCTCCCAACTTGTCGCTTCCACTATCTCAGTAGTCTGTCCCAATTCCGAAACTTTCTGGCTCACTCGGTTATTAATCATTCTTGATGATAAATTCTCTGTAGCTTCCCTACTGGATTGCTTCTGAGGGTCAAGGGTAACCCAGCTGACATTGTAAAGTATGTCACAAAACGCTCTTGATAAGCAACAGCTTGTCCTACTTGTTTGCGGCGATCGCTAGTACGCGACGGCCTAAATAAATAGACCGTATTGTGAGAAAATCAAGTAATGCGGTATTACATACACAAGAAATGGATGTAAAGTTTTGTATAGAATTAACATCTTTTTCGTAAAATCAATCTTATTAAACGGAGCAAAGATAGAGCAGATTTTCAAAGCTCTTTTCAGGATTTCTCTAAAAGGTAATTTGTTATGAGTCAATCTGATTCACTCTTAGCTAAGCTCCGTAAGTATTGTTTTGTTATCAATCAATCTGATTCACTCTTGGTTAAGCTCCGCAAGCATTATTTTGTTTCAGTTGTTGCTGGGGCTTTTGGTGGATTTACTTACGCTGCACTAAACTCTCATAGTCTACAAATTTCAGTGATTGGAGCTATCATCGGTGGTCTAAGTTATAGCAGTGCTGAGGTTGTAAGTCTGTTAGGCAATACTTGGTGGCAGAGAGGATTATTGTGGGTAACAACGGTAATTTTTATCAGTAATCTAATTCATCTATTAGTACCATCACTTGATTTTGATTTTTTGTTACGTTCCGTTCCTTTTATTCCTAGTAGTCTACTGTTCTATCTAATGCGAAAGTTCGCTGCTTATAAAAAGCAGAGTGGCTCGCGGTCCTGAAAAGAGAGAACGAATTGCGCTCGCGATCGACAATTTTATTGAGGAGTTGCTTGCTAAGACAAACACTATTAAAATAATTTGTAATTGATATTATCAGACATCTTAAGCATTGGTACTTCATTTACCTGCAAAGTGCTGGGAGAGAATATTTTGTAGGATAGGTGTCCTCGCCCATCCCATATTTAGTGGCGGGCTAGAAACCCGCACCACAAGACAATTAAGCGGACTTACTTATTCAACGTATTGCAGCTAACTGAGGACTATTATTTCCCATCTCGAACAATCCTTCTTGCCGTGAAATGACTGGTATGTAACTAAGTTCGCGTCGGGCTTTAGTATCATTTACCGTGACTTCAGAGCCTATCAGAGACAAAGCTGTTCGGGTGATAGGAGGTAAACTCTTAAGTTTTAACAAAGTCCATACTTTCTCTAAAATCCAAGCCCACGACCAAACTAACCAACGCGGTAAACTATTTGTACCCGGTTCAACTCCTTGAGTCTGTAATAACTCTGTAATAAAGCTTCGGAACTCTACAGGCGCACCATCAGTGATGAAATAAATTTCACCTCCCCTTCCTCTTTCTGACGCCAGAATCAAACCTTCACACAAATTTTTGACATGACAGGTGGAAGTCAAATATCGACCGCCAGAAATCCAAGCAAACTCTTGATTACCGATGGCTCGGATAAACCGCGCTAACAGGGTAGTGTCTCCTTTTCCCCAAACAAAACGCGGACGTACTACGACTGTTGTGAGTTTGTCTGAGTTGGCTGCAATAACTTTTGTTTCTGCTTTTGCTTTTGTTAGTGCGTAAAAACCTAATGGCTTTTTTGGAAGACGTTGAGTTTCATCAGCATTTACGATCGCTTTTCCTGTTATCAGTACCGCATCCGTACTCACGTATACAAGACGCGATACACCTGTTTCTTTTGCAACGGCGATAATTTGTTCTGTTCCACAAACATTAACTTCTTGAAAGTCCTCGAAGTTTCCCCAATCATCTACTTTTGCAGCTAGGTGAAAGACAACTGTACAGCCCGTCATCCCGGACTTTAAAACTTGCCGATCGTTAATATCCCCAAAGATTGGGATAGCTCCGTAAGACTCGATTGTCTCAATTTCAGCCTCCCATTTTACAAGCGATCGCACTTCAATTCCCCGTTGTACGAGAGCCGTTATCAAGTTACGACCCACAAACCCCGATCCACCTGTAACAAAAACACGCATTTATTTATCTCCTTGGGTTGAATACGTGACTGCTGAAGTTAAAAAAAGACATAGTTGAAACGCACAGAACCGAAGCATGATTTCTAATATTTAAAATCACGCATAACATTTCTAAATTTTCTACTAGGCTTTAAGGAAACTTGCAACGGTACTTAAAGCACTAGATCTAAATAAAAAATTTAGTTTCTTCTCACTCAGAGATTTGAATAATACATTATCTCTCTCAAAACACGAGATTGCCCCAATTTTTATTGGAATAATTAGTACCATATATAGTATATATAATTTAAGAAAACTTGACATCTGACTTTAGTCATAATGCTAATCAAGACAAAAGTACTATGACTAGCTAAATTGTTCCTGAGAAACAGAGCCCCATTTTATATAGTGACAGTAACTCAGTGAGCAGTGACCAGTAATCAGTGAGCATTAAGAATGAGCAACGCACTTGATGCAGTTTCGTCCATCTAATTTAGCAGTATATAAAGCTCCATCTACTGCTTGCAATAGCTCATCTTTTGTTTTTCCATGAATGGGAAACACCCCCACTCCACCCGAAACTGTTGCATATATTTCTTTACCTACAAATTCTAACCGCGTTTCTTGAAAGGCTAACCGAATCCGTTCTGCATGACTAAAGGCTTTCTCCAATGTTAGCCCTGGGAAAACTAATACAAACTCCTCACCACCATATCGACATATAATGCCCTGAAAGTCATTATAGTTACGTAGAAGGTTTGTAAATGATTGAATGACAAAATCTCCAGCTTGATGACCAAATGTATCATTAATTCTCTTAAAATAATCAATGTCCAAGATAATTAAAGCAACTGGGGCAGAATTTTGCTCTGCTAGTGATAATTCTTTTGGGAATATCTCATCAAAATAACGCCGATTGAATAAGTTTGTCAGCCCATCCCTGACAGCTTGTTCTCGCATCTTAGTCTGCAACAATTCAATTTCGAGTACTTGGTTTTGCAAGCGATGATTAGCCTGTCGAAGTTCCGATTCAACAAGGTAGCGTTGTGTAATGTCACGCAAAACAATCAGGTGTCCCGTTAACTGTTTGCGATCGCTGTATAATACCGTGATGACTAACTCCACGTAATTTGAAGTTTCTAAATCAATAAACATTTCTGTTTTGAAGCTTTCAGAAGAATAGTAGAGGTTGACCATTTTTTGCCATTCTGGTAAGACTTGAGCAACAGGTTGTCCAATATGCTGATATTTCGTGCCAATCAGACGTTTTGCTGCTGGATTAATGTCAATAATGCGGTTTTTAACATCCAATACCAGCACACCATCACTCATACTTTCAATCAAGATTTCTCTAGCTATAGGAATTAAGTCAAACATTCGGAAGCGAAAAATGCTAACGAACAATAATAGTCCAGTCGCCATAAAGCACATTGGCGTGATATTTAAACCCACAGGAGTGAGGCGTAACATATACAAAGTAGCGCCCAATAGTGGTACGGCTACAGCTGCTAATGTGATTCTAGATTGCTTATAATACATTACCGATCGCGATAAGGATTTTTGAATCAGCAAGACTATTCCTGTAAAGGTGTAGGTATAAACACAGCCCATGACCCAGAAAAAACCTAGATTATGTTCGTAAACCACAACATTAGCTTCGTTGGAAAGTGGCGAAAAACCTGACCAAACTAAACCATGCCATTCATTTGTTGCGACCAAAATTACATTAAAGGTAGGGACAATCCATAGCAATGCAGTATTTCTGGGTGTTAGCCAACGATTTTTGTTAGTGAAATGCATTGCAAATATCAGGAAAAATGTAATTACACTCCCCGAACCGACATACTCCAACTTTGACCAAAATATTTTTTCGCTAAGTGCTGTTGCAAATGCTTCCATCGCTGCTACTGTAGCATATCCTGTAATAGCCAACATCATCGCAATGAAAGGCTTGTTAGCTGAAGAATTTGAACGGCACTGCCAAGTCGCAAAGGCAACAGTAGCTGAGACGACCGCAGTAATACTTAGAAGAACAAAGTAGACATTGTATTGAAAAAGCATATTAGCGTTGTATTAAATGCTTATCTTAACTTTAGAAGAGAAGTTTGAGATAATTATAGTATTCAAATAACTTCTATTTAATTACTATGTAAAATACTAATAAGAACTACAGAGTTTATACTTAAACATTAGCTATTTTTAAGTACAAACATTATGAAATACTGTCACTACATATTGGCTGTAACTTATACCGTTTTTATATGAAGATGCATAAAAAGAACCCCACCGCATACAGCATCTCTGTAATTTTTATGTAAAATTTGTGTGAAATATTGTAAAAACTAAGTGTTTATACTCTCATGCGCTCGCGAATTTCAATGTTTCCTTTATCAAGAGTTGTTATATCTGCCTTAATATCTAAAAAACTCAATATAGCGGTTCTCACTTGAATGAAGTACAGATTTATCTGCGTTGAGGGTGCGTGAAGGGTGCGGTTCCATAACTTTTTGTGTATTGCATCCAACTAAGAACCGCTATACAGCGCTTTGCATCTGAATGAGGTACACCCCCCTTTCATTCCCCCTTGGCAAGGGGGGACAGAGGGGGGTAATTTTTGTACCTCACCAAGTTGAAATCTGCTGTATACAAAATGTTTAATGAGGGGAAGGGAAATTATTCTTGATGGAAGACTAGAAGAAAAAGTTAGGCAAATTTTTCTCTATTTTTTCTTAAACGAGAGTAAATTCCCTCTAGATTTAATTTGAATTCAATACAGTTTTTGTGGAACGGGCGAGACGCCCGTTTTAATTTCAGTTATCGACTATCGATCTAGCCAGCTAAGTAACCCAAGTGAAGTAGCACCTCCTACAAGGTGAGCACCAATGAGATTGACGTTTGCTAAAACTACAAAAAGATCTAGGGAGCGAATGACATTTTCAGGTTTATAAACTGCTATCCCTTGAGGCAAAGCTAGAGATTTCGATAGTACAGCAAAAACGGTCACTTCAGATGCGAAAAAAGCTAACAATATCCCTATCAAACTGATGATTAATCCAGTACTTAATACTTGAATTACATCTTCTTTCCTTGGATGGAGTTCGCGGTTAGGGGATTGTAAAAGTCTGTCTAAATGTCTGTAGCGGTTCACCCAATAGAGCCTGAAACACAGCACTACAATTCCCAGAACACCAAAAAAGACTCCAACCCACATGACCGAATTCGTCGTTGTTTGGACAGTAGAACTACGGCTCAATATTGCTAAGAATAAAGCTAAGCTAGAAACTCCGCCTAGTGCTAACTGTATCCAGAAGCTAATCGGTCTAACTACGTGAAAAGTAGCTGCAAATTTTTGTTTAGTTGGTGCAGGTAGGTATGAATTTAAATTATTTGACATCATTCTTTCCCTCACATTATTTATATTAATTGGTGGGCATTGCCCACCCAAATTTATACTCTTGCTAGTGGTACATTGAGTTGTATTGCTGCATTCTCTTCTTGCTCGTCTTCTAAAGTTACAGGAACTGACTGAACGTGCCAAATATCCCGCGCATACTCGCGAATTGTACGGTCAGAAGAAAAGTATCCGGTGCGAGCTGAGTTGAGAATTGACTTTCTCCACCAAGTATCGCGATCGCGATAAGCTTCATCGACTCGTTGCTGACACTCAATATAGGATTGGTAATCAGCAAACAGCATATAGTCATCCCGGTTTTTTAAAGATTCCACAAGCGGTTTAAACAAATTGCTGTCACCTTTAGAGAAGTAACCCGATGCAATTTGGTCGATCGCTTGTTTGAGTTGGGGATTGCTGTTGTAGTAGTCCCAAGGATGGTAGCCTTGAGCTTTCCTCTGTAAAACTTCTGCTGCATCCAGCCCGAAAAGAAAGAAGTTCTCGTGTCCCACGCGGTCGCGAATTTCAACGTTTGCTCCATCGAGAGTTCCGATTGTCAGTGCGCCATTCATAGCAAATTTCATGTTACTCGTTCCAGAGGCTTCCTTACCTGCTGTTGAAATTTGCTCGGAAAGGTCAGCAGATGGATAAATTCGCTGTGCTACTGACACGTTATAATTCTCTAAAAACACCACCTTGAGGCGATCGCCAATATCTGGATCGTTATTCACTACATTTGCCACTGAATTAATCAGTTGAATGATAAGCTTCGCCATTGCATAGCCAGGAGCAGCCTTACCTGCGAAAATTGCAGTTCGCGGTACAACATCTGCATTTGGGTTCTGCTTAATATAGTTATAAAAAGTAATGACCCTCAGTAAATTCAAATGCTGGCGCTTGTACTCGTGGAGTCGCTTCACCTGGATATCAAACAGGGAATTAGCATCAACATGAATACCAGTTGTTTGCAAAATATATTCGGCTAAATCCTGCTTGTTTTCTTGCTTAATTTGCTCCCAACGATGGCGAAACTCTCCATCTTCCACAAATGCTTCTAACTGCTTGAGTTCTTCTAAATTTTTAATCCAACCCTTGCCAATTTTTTCTGTAATTAGCAGGGCGAGTTTGGGATTAGCAATCAACATCCAACGGCGGGGAGTCACTCCATTGGTTTTATTGCTAAACTTTTCTGGAAACACTTGATAGAAATCTGGGAACAGATTGTTCTTCACCAGTTCCGTGTGCAGTTCTGCTACACCGTTGATTGCATGACTTCCAACACAAGCAAGGTGTGCCATTCTTACCTGTTTTTCTGCACCTTCTTCAATCAGTGACAATCGGGAAAGTTTTCCATCGTCTCCAGGATATTGAGAGCGAACTCGATCTAGAAACCGTTGGTTAATCTCAAAAATAATTTCCAAGTGTCGGGGTAAGAGCCTGCCAAATACACTAATGGCCCAACGTTCTAATGCTTCGGGTAATAAGGTATGATTGGTAAAACCAAAAGATTTTTGTGTAATGTCCCAAGCTTCATCCCATCCTAACTGATGTACATCTATCAGTAGCCGCATCAGTTCGGCAATACCAATAGCAGGATGGGTATCATTGATTTGGATAGCACATTTATTGGGGAATTGGTCAAAATTGTTGTGACTTCGCAAATAAATGCGGATAATATCTTGAAGAGAGCAGGAAACAAAAAAATACTCCTGCATTAAGCGGAGTTCTCTACCTTGATAGTTATTGTCGTTGGGGTAAAGAACTTTGGTAATGTTTTCTGAGTAGACTTTATCAGCAACAGCATTGGCAAAGTCACCACTGTTGAAAATCTGTAAGTTAAAGTCTTCACTTGCTTTGGCACTCCACAAACGCAAAGTATTGACTGTGTTTGTGTTGTAGCCCACCATTGGAATATCATAAGGTGTCCCCAGAATAGTTTTTTGGGGAATCCAACGCACTTGGTAGCGTCCTCGTTCATCAGTGTGTGCTTCCGTGTGTCCGCCAAATTTGACTTCTACAGTGTAATCGGGACGTGGAATTTCCCAAGGATTCCCAAAGCGCAACCAGCGATCCGGTACTTCTACTTGCGTACCATTGCGAATGGTTTGTTGAAAAATGCCATATTCGTAGCGGATACCGTAGCCAATAGCGGGAATTTCTAAAGTTGAGAGAGAATCCAAAAAACAAGCAGCAAGTCTTCCCAAACCACCGTTACCCAATCCCGGTTCGTCTTCCTGTTCGAGCAAATCGTATAAGTCTAAGCCTGCTGACTCCCGCACCACCTGACGGGCTTGCTCGTACATCCCAACATTTGTTAGGTTTTTACTGAGTTGCGGTCCGATGAGATATTCAGCCGATAGGTAGCATACGACTTTGACATCTTTTTGAAAGTAGGTTTGCTCAACAGTTTTCAGCCAACGATGCAGCAAGCGATCGCGAACAGTATAAGATAGCGCCATGAAAAAGTCATGTGCTGTCGCCCAACCTTTGTCTTTTGCTTGGATGTAGTACAGGTTGTCTAAAAAAGCACGTTTGAGCGTTTCAATATCCATTCCAGTGCGATCGTCCTGCACTTGAACGGGAACATGTTCTGTACGACAGATGTGCTTTTTCCAATGAGGAGCGTGTTTGCCATCGTACTTTGTCGAGCCGTTGCCATTACTCATGGTTACAATTCCTAAATGAACGGGGAATTTATTCTCGATCTCACCTAAGTTTAGAAGGAACTATGACTTGAGAACCTCTAGCCAAGGGCGCACCCTCATCCTGCTATAGCTCCTGTTTCTGTTTTGTTGCTCTCTCGAATTTACCTGAATTTACCTGAATTCTCAATGTCCTGAATTTAACTCAATCATTTACATCAAGCGTTCAATATACTAGAAGAGGTTGTTTTAAAAGTCTTGTCATCAGTAGCAAAACATTCAAGATCCCCCTAAATCCCCCTTAAAAAGGGGGACTTCAAGAGTATTCTTCCCCTTAAAAAGGGGGACTTCAAGAGTATTCTTCCCCTTAAAAAGGGGGACTTCAAAAGTATTCTTCCCCCCTTTTTAAGGGGGGCTAGGGGGGCTCAATAAGTACCTAAAATCACAACCAACCACTTTTCAAACATCCTCTAAGAGGTCATTTATAAAGTAAGTTTTAAATCACCAAATGTATTGTGCAGGTTGGGTAGAACAAAGTAATCCCAATCATTCGATGAAATGTTGTATTCGATGTAATGTTGGTTTTTGATTCAATATTGGGTTGAGGAACGAAACCCAACATTTCACAAATTATTATGTGTCAAACCACTTGGGTACAATACATAGAAAAGTTATGGAACCGCAGATGAACGCAGATACACGCAGATGAAGGCATACTTCATTCGGGTGAAAATTGCTGCTATAAAACACTTTTACGAGCGTACACTCGATAAATGAAATGCTGTCTGTACATCTGCTCAACGCCTGTTGACTATCAAAGGTAAAACACTAATATTTCTACGATCGCTTGTGAATCCCAAATCGGGCGATCAACGCCTGTTGGCTATCGAAGGTAAAATATGAACTGCCAATTTTAAAACTCCTAACAACGAGGTCGTGTGCTCAACGCCTATCGGCTATCAAAGGTAAAACACTTACTTGTATAAGAGAGAACACTCAGCCCGACTAGTGCTCAACGCCTGTCGGTTATCAAAGGAAAAACACACATCCCAGTTTCCTCATTAGAAATAGCCCAAGAAAGTGCTCAACGCCTATCGGCTATCAGAGGAAAAACACATAGTTTACTGTCTCCCTCTACGTAGTCCGCGAATTGTGCTCAACGCCTATCGGCTATCAGAGGAAAAACACGCTAAATTTGCAAGTGATCGACCGCCAAACATTGAGTGCTCAACGCCTATCGGCTATCAGAGGAAAAACACCTTTCTCAAATCTAAAATTTCTGGATAAGGAAAATGTGCTCAACGCCTATCGGCTATCAGAGGAAAAACACTCAAACAGCGGGAGCCGTAAAGGTGTGCCGCGATTTGTGCTCAACGCCTATCGGCTATCAGAGGAAAAACACGATTTTTTTGGGTTAGGTGTGCTGTCGAGTACTGAGTGCTCAACGCCTATCGGCTATCAGAGGAAAAACACCTCCCCACGTTTGCTCACCCAACGCAGTTTTGGCTGGTGCTCAACGCCTATCGGCTATCAGAGGAAAAACACTATTAACTTCTCTTTGAATCTCTAAAATCCGTTCAAGAAAGTGCTCAACGCCTATCGGCTATCAGAGGAAAAACACTTTACAATCTTTAGCCTCAAATTTACCTTCTGTGGTGTGCTCAACGCCTATCGGCTATCAGAGGAAAAACACTTATCAATCGAAGGTGAAACTATGCCAGTAAGTCGTGCTCAACGCCTATCGGCTATCAGAGGAAAAACACTAAGGGGGGCAGGGCTGTGAAAACCTTAACCCTAAGGTGCTCAACGCCTATCGGCTATCAGAGGAAAAACACAATCCTCAGTCCGTATCGGGATAATGCAAAGACTCGTGCTCAACGCCTATCGGCTATCAGAGGAAAAACACTCATGGATGCCGTTTATATGGGCATAAACATCGTCGTGCTCAACGCCTATCGGCTATCAGAGGAAAAACACGTCACAGGAATTTCTACAAGCCATTCAGTGCATCTTTGTGCTCAACGCCTATCGGCTATCAGAGGAAAAACACCATAAAAGTTCCCAACGCCATCCAAAAAGATACCATAGTGCTCAACGCCTATCGGCTATCAGAGGAAAAACACATTTACAAGATATCCTAGAGTTCTCTTCCGGTGCTTTAGTGCTCAACGCCTATCGGCTATCAGAGGAAAAACACGTTGATTGCTATGGATGCCCTAATGGAGAAGTAGCGTGCTCAACGCCTATCGGCTATCAGAGGAAAAACACCTGGTGAGCCAGAAAATATCATTACTGATTTGGTTGGTGCTCAACGCCTATCGGCTATCAGAGGAAAAACACCGGGTTTAATAGCTGCATCGAGTTCTTTAACCATGCGTGCTCAACGCCTATCGGCTATCAGAGGAAAAACACATCAAACGCTCTAATATTAATATTTCCTTTTCCATCTTGTGCTCAACGCCTATCGGCTATCAGAGGAAAAACACCTACTTCAATATTCATCGTCTCTAATTTGAAAATTACTTGTGCTCAACGCCTATCGGCTATCAGAGGAAAAACACGGGCAAGTAACTAGTCTCAAGCTGGTAAATCAGTAGACGTGCTCAACGCCTATCGGCTATCAGAGGAAAAACACGGATGAGTTTTTGGTCGGATGAAGCGCGGGTTAAAGGTGCTCAACGCCTATCGGCTATCAGAGGAAAAACACTTTTAGACGCTGTAAACACTGGGGCAAACGCCGCAGTGCTCAACGCCTATCGGCTATCAGAGGAAAAACACTTATTTGAAGGTGAATATGGACTTTGCAAGCAAAATGTGCTCAACGCCTATCGGCTATCAGAGGAAAAACACTCGAAACTTAACTAGTGTGCATCAGCGAGTAAAAGTGCTCAACGCCTATCGGCTATCAGAGGAAAAACACAAATCATTCTGTCTCTTGTGTCCTAGCTCGTTTTTGTGCTCAACGCCTATCGGCTATCAGAGGAAAAACACAAGAACGCTCCCCTATTTGGATATCCTCTATTTCTCGTGCTCAACGCCTATCGGCTATCAGAGGAAAAACACAGCGAGCTTGGGAATATTGACTCCGAGTGCTTCTCTCTTAAATTTTACAGGCACCTCTAACAAAGACACAATCACGTACCGAAAAAACGGCTGAAACAGCATTTTTGAACGAGTCAAGTAATCGCTATAATTCTTATGATATAAATAATCCAGCCATTTTGCAAGCACCTTATCGTAATTTTTCTCAGTTCAAACACTTACCAAATAAGACTTACGACTAGTTTTATTTGCAAATCAGGTTTCACAAAAAGAGATGCTTGCAGTTTTCAGTAATGAAGAAAATTAAATAGACCTCCAAGTTTCTAAGTTATTATAGTTTTGGGTATTAAAGACTTTGATGCCGTTGAATACTGAGCAATCATCAGGCGTTGAGCACTTTCGTGTTTGCCAGGTGTAGAACCTCTAAGCGATACAGGGCGGATGGGCTTAACATTACCCTTCTTGCTTCTAACCTATGATGCCGTTAGGCGATAAACAAGTTTAATATAGTTCTTGACAATACAAAACTTTTATGCAGATAATAATTTATCGATGTTTCGGGTTTTACAGGTAAAATCAACTCTTGTCGAAATTTAAATATAAATTTAGGTTTTAGCTCAGAGGGTAGCGTTATTAACTGCGACAACCCCAAGAGTGAATTTCAAACTTATGTCTTCCTTCTTCCCTCAGATGCCTTTTTAGGTTTTAAACATTACTTGGAATTTCGATCGCTGTCTGAATAATTGAATATGGGGGAATCCTAAAATGATTGCATCTGTGGGTTTTTCGGCGTCTCAGAATGTAGATTTAGGACTTGAGCCATTCGTTGAGTTATGTTTTCCAGTGCGAGGAAAATATTTACCTGCGGATCATGGCTATGCACTCTTTTGTGGTTGGGTTAATCTCGATTCAGAAATACGCAAGCAAAAAACTGTCAGTATTTTGACTATTCCTGGCTTTCCCGACAAACAAGGGAAAATAATTCTGAACGAATATTCTTGTTTGCGTGTTCGCGTACCAATCCCGTTAATTCCCTTGGCTTATAAGTTGGCTGGAAAATCTATTCGTTTGGGAATACATGAAATTCAAATCGGTATTCCCAAAATATTTACATTGAAACCTGCTAGCACACTCAAGTCTAGAATTGTTGTTATTAAGGGACATAGCGAACCTCAATCGTTTCTAGTAGCAGCACAACGTCAACTTGATGATTTGGGAATTTCTGCTCAAATTTCTATCCCTAAAGATAGACAGGGTGAATTCTGTCGCAAAACTATTAAAGTTAAACGTTATACGATAGTGGGTTTTACAACGGAAGTTTCCGGTTTAAGTGACGACGATTCTATCAAGTTACAACAATGGGGAATTGGCGGTAAAAGACACATGGGTTGTGGATATTTCTTACCTTGTAGGGGAGGTAGAAATGTTTAGAAAATTGCTAGCTAAATCTTATCAAAAAGACGAAAATAATACGAAAAAAAAAGGTGCTGCAACATACACTGGACATATCAGTTTTGTCATGCAAGCTGCTGATATTTTGGTAGATAAATTAGGTACAACTATTCTCCAACAATTGGGAATACAGCATATTGGTTTAGATTCCTTGGCAGCTACAGTCAAATTGGGTGCATATTTACACGATTGGGGTAAAGCTAACCAACACTTCCAAGAAATGGTTTACTTCAAAACCATCGACCCAAAATCGCTAGACCCAAACATTCAAAATTATAGAAAGAAGATTGGAGACTCTTTAAAAGAACGTTCAGATAGACAAATGTTGCGTCATGAAGTGATTAGCGGCATTTTAGCACTACAAGTTCCCTGCTTTCGAGAATGGCTAGAAAAATGCCCTAATACAAATTTAACGATCGCAGTTTGGGCTGCAATGGGACATCATTTAAAAATTGGCTCGAGCAAAGATGGGACGCCATCAGGTTGTATTGCGGAAATTCCTTCTGGTACGGGAAATGAATTAAAAATCTACACCTCTCATTCTGATTTTCTCACAGTTCTAAAAATGGGAAGTCAATCTTTGGGATTGCCCAAACAACTACCAGAATTTCCAACTAAAGCTTGGACTAGAAAGCAATTATTAACAGCTTTAACAAATTTACGTAATGAATTTATTGATTTTGAACCGGATTGGGAGCAACAAAAATTTATTGCAGCAGTCAAAGCAACAGTAATCGTAGCAGATTTAGCTGGTTCTGCACTTCCCGATCTAGAGGAAGATTTTCAAGGATGGATTGAAGAAGTCTTATCACTACAACTCTCAAAGCAGGAGTTAAATAAACTAGTCAAACAACGTTTGAATGGTAAAAAATTACGACCATTTCAAGAGTTGATTGCTGAATCTAAGCATCGGGTGACGTTGGTGAAGGCTGGTTGCGGAACAGGTAAAACAGTTGCAGCATATGCTTGGGGGGAAAAATGGGCTGTCGGGCGTAAATTATTTTTCTCCTATCCAACAACAGGTACAGCATCTCAAGGTTATATCGACTATGCAGACGGGACGGAAATTGAAGCAGCTTTAATGCATTCTCGTGCTGATTTAGACAGGGAATTACTATTTTCTGGAGATGAAGATGATTGTGAAAGCATCGATTCTAAACTAATGGCTTTTCAAGCATGGCGCAAAAAATTAATTGTTTGTACAGTCGATTCAGTCTTAGGTTTAATTCAAAATAATCGCAAACCGCTTTATTCATGGTCTGCATTGGCACAATCTGCTTTTGTATTTGATGAAGTTCATGCTTATGATTTGCGTCTATTTGGAGCTTTATTAAAGTTTATTAAAGCTTTTAGAGGTGCGCCGATTTTATTAATGAGTGCAAGTTTTAGTCCTCAACAGTTGTCAGCAATTCGCCAAGTATTGGCAGAACAGGGAGAAGATTTAGGAGAACCAATTGAAGGACCAAAAGAATTAGAAGGATTACCACGTTATGATATTGCTTATATTCCTGAAATTAGTAACTTTGAGGAATTAACGGAAGTTTGGGAACCTGTTATTGAAGCCTTACGAAACAAACAAAAAGTTTTATGGGTAACTAACTCAGTAAAAACCTGTATTGCAATTTATCGCACTGCACAAGTAAAACTTGCCGAACAACTACCAGAATTTGCGCTCGCCTTTGGCGCAAGCCGTACCCGGCTTATCGCTCCATTAATTTATCACAGTCGATTCCGTTATAAAGACAGGGTGAAAAAACATCAAGCTGTCATTGAAGCATTCAAACAAGATGAACCTGTTTTGGCTATTACTACCCAAGTCTGTGAAATGTCTTTAGATTTGAGTGCTGATTTATTAATTTCTGCGATCGCTCCCGCAGCAGCTTTAATTCAACGATTAGGACGTCTCAACCGCAGGATGAGTAAAGTAGAAGAAGGAGCAAAACTAGCAATTATTTATCCTTGGGATGATGATTCAAGACCATACGATAAAGTAGAAATCTCTACAGGAAAGCAGTTGATTCAGGAATTTTCAGGAAAGACAGGTATTTCTCAACGAGATTTAGCAGAATTTTCAGCAAGTCTTAATTCCGAAGAAATTCAAGAAGTTAAATCAAATTGGCTAGAAGATAATTGGTGTACGTATCCAAATTCTTTGCGAGAAGCAGGATACACGATTACTGTGATTTTGGGTGAAGATGAACCAGAAATTTGGAAAATTGCTACACAAAAAGAGCAGGAATTATTAAAAAAACATCAGAAACTGTCGCGGATAAAGTTATTTAAACAAGAAGCACAGAAATGGACAGTACCCATCCGTATTGAATCAGATTATTATACCTGGAAACGGAGAGGATTTTATCCTGTAACACCAGTAGGCAGAATTCCCTACAGTGAAGAGGTAGGAGCAGAACAGTGAATTTAGAATTTGATTTAGGTAATCCTTGTTTTACCTTGTTACATCGTGCTGGTTTAGCTGGATTATGGATGACTTTAAAGCAATTAGAAAAAGAAAAAGTTAAAGTACCATCTGAATTCAATTGGCAACTTAGCAAACGCAAAGTCAATTTAAATTGGAATGGAAGCGATCGAGATATTTTAGAATGGTTTCTTAAACAGTCTTTTCAATTAAATGATGGCATTATCGCATTACGTGGGTTAGATACTCAATCCATGCGCGAAGATGCACAGGTAATAGTCCATCAAGGAATTTTAGGGACTCTTTTACAGCATACTAGTACTCACAAATCCGATGGAGTTGTGACAAAACCTTTATCTTTAGGAGAGAATGAGCCAGAAATTCCAGTCAAATACAAAAGTTTGACAAGTTATGCATATCAAGAATTTGCTGGTAATTTATGCGATAAAAATGGACAATTCTTAACTCACCCAATTAGTGTTGCTGGATGGTTAAATCCTGGTGCATCTGTCAGACATATTGCTTTTAGTTCTGATACAAGTTTTGAGGAAAACCCAGAAAATGCTTTTATTTTATTATTTGCACCTGTTGCTTGTTATTACTATATCCTTCGTTCTAAATTGAGAAATAAACGCGCTCAATACGCTTTAGTCATTCCAGAAATTACCGATTTAGAAAAATATGCTCGGTATCGTCAAAATCAGCAATTACGAAATGCTATTTATAAAGATTTTCATGCTTCTGGTTTAGGTGATGCTGGTTTGAGATTTTTAACAAAGGACACAACTGTTAATATTACTCAAACTTTTGGTATACAGCGTTGTCAAGTTTTGACATTAGGAACTGTTGCATGGGCTACTCAACAAAAAACTCGTACAGATATGTATGTAGTGGAAGCAACTGATGAGAATTGCCATAACTATCAAGTTTGTGATGCTTGGCTACCAGATAGAGCGATCGCAGGTAAAGAAGGTGGATTTGTTGCTACAAGCTTTGCCAAGGAATTAATTGCTGAAAATTTAGCCAAAAATCTACCTTGGTATTCTGGAATCTCAGAAAAAGTAAATAGTAATGAGCTTTTTCAAAAATTAGTTTATGAAAGAGGAGGATTGTTTCAAGTGATTCATAAAGTGCAGTCAGATGAGCGGGAAAAACTCTTTGTAAAAGCTTGCCATGAAGCAATTAGTTATACTTTTGGAAAAATCTCAAGAGAAGCAAAAAAAAGAGGAGAATTACCTAATTTTGAGCGTGAAGTTGTACGTATTAGAACTGGCTTAAGTCGATGCAAAAATTCTGAAATCTTTCGAGAATTTATTACAGATTTTTGGTCAAGAGCCGGAAAAATACCTACTTTGCAGAAGCATTGGGAAGAATTAATAGAATTTGTGATGTTAGAGAAAAATTGGAAGAAATCAAGAGATTTAGCCTTACTGGCATTAGCTAGTTATAAAGGGACAGGAATTGTCGATCGGGATCGAGGTGATTCTGATGAAGGCGATCCTGTTGATGACAATGCTTTTGATGAAGAAAATGCTCCCGATATTCTTTAATTCACTAGTTTTTTCATCCCAAGAATTGAAACTTTAACTAGTTTCAAGGACATTTTTATTTATTTAAGGAGATTGACAAGTGACATTTCATTTATTTGGAAATATCTTAACTGGATACGGAACTGCTGCAAATAATCGTGGAGAAAATGAAGGAAATATTACTACTCTCCAAAAAATTCTGTGGAAAAATAATGTACATACAACAGTTTCCGCCGAAGCGATTCGTTGGGCTTTACGTTATTATTGGCAAACCTGTGGTGACGATTATCAAGTTAATCGTCGTTGGAATGATGATGCTAACGACAATATTTGGCAAAATGAAAATTTTGATGATACAGCTTTTATTGATGATGATGTTTTAGGTTTTATGCGTGCTGAAGGTGCAAAAGTTGAAGCATCCGACGAACCAAAAGCTAAAGGTAAAAAAGCGGCGGCTAAAGGTACAACAACGGCAAAACGAGGTGTTTTAGAAGTGACTCGTGCTGTTTCTATAACACCATTTAGTGGCGATATAACCTTTAATTCTTTGAGTGGTAAAAAAGGTAGAACTTCACTTTACGGAACAGAAGTTCACGCAACTTGCTATCAATATGGATTTGCCTTAACTCCAGAAAGATTAAAAGATAAATCTCGCATAATTGCAATTTTGGATGGTTTAAGTTCTTTAGGAGAAGTTGCGGGTAATCATTCGCGATTTCTCTATGATTTTTCTCCTGAAAGTTTGATTTTACGATGGACTCATGATTTTTCCCCTCGGATTTTGTATTCTTTTGAAGAGGATGGGGGAGAAATATCTATTCGAGAATTAATCAGGAAAGTGAGAAATCAAGATATCGAACCAGAAGAATTATGGATAGGAGGTGCTGTTACTGAATCGGAGGAAATAAAAGAGTTAGTAGACTTAGGCGTACATATTTTCCCTGGAGTTAAGTTAGCAGTGCAAAGTATGAAGCAAGTTATTGCTAGAGATTTAAAATTACCCCAATTAGAGTTAATCCGATGATAACAGCAACCAATCAAAATTTGGCATTAGAAATTGAAGTTCCCATCGCTTGCTTTCGTCAATCTCGCGCTAGGGAGTATGCTGAAACCTACCCATTCCCCCCACCATCGACAGTTTATGGGATGCTATTGTCAATCGTGGGAGAAACTAACAGATATAAACATTGTGGTGTGAAATTAGCGATCGCTATGCTGACCTCCGGTAACGCTGTTCTTTCTCAACCCCAAAAATCAACTATCATCCGGACTTTTCGCCGATTCAAGAAAAAAGACATTCACGATCCAACAAACTCTAGACCAGATTACCAAGAATTACTAACCGATATTAGATTGATCGCTTGGATTAATTCTCAAACTGATAAATCCCAAACAACATTATCCGAAAGGTTAGAACAAGCATTTGCAAACCCAGCCTCAATCGAACGTTTTGGTGGTTTATGCTTAGGAGAAAGTCGGGATTTAGTCAACTCTGTAACAGTGTGGTCAGAAAGCGATCGCAGTCAGTCTTTGCAATGGTTAGTACAAGATGAGGATGGATTATTCACTTTGCCTTATTGGGTAGATCATGTTGGTTCCAAGGGGACGCGATGGAAAAGGTATTTAATACTTGAGCCATCCGAAAATTATCTTCCTCCTGAGTCTGCTTGGACGGTAATTCAGCCAACCTAATCATCATTAACCTCAGATGTCGTAAGGCGCTGAAACACAATTACCTTACAGACATATATGCAAATTCTCGAACATATCGAACTCTCTACCAAACTGGAAACCATCCGCGTTTCTGCTCTCCACGCTTTAGCCTATTGTCCCCGCCTATTTTACCTTGAAGAAGTCGAAGAACTCTACACCCAGGATGCCGCCGTATTTGCTGGACGTAGGTTACACGCCGAACTTGAAAAGCAAGAAGATGAAGACTGGGAGGAATTATTCCTCACTAGCGAAGAATTAGGTATACGGGGACGGGTTGATGCATTGCGGACTCGCGACGGAGAAACAATTCCCTACGAACACAAGCGGGGAAGATGCCATCGGGATGAAAACAAACAACCCCAAGCGTGGGAAAGTGATAAATTACAAATCCTTGCCTACTGTTGTTTACTTGAATCATCTCTTGGTATTCATATTAAAGAAGGTCGTATTCGCTACCATGCTGATGATGTATTAGTTCACATCCCACTAGATGATTTAGGACGGGTAGCAGTTCGGGAAGCTATTGAAAAAGCACGCAACCTCAGACAGTCTACCCATCGACCACCAATAACCGACAACGAACGCTTGTGTGCTCGTTGTTCTCTTGCTCCCGTATGTCTACCTGAAGAAGCACGTCTAGCACACGATCGCGAATGGCAACCAATACGCTTGTTTCCTGAAGATGATGATAGGCAAATCATTCACGTTCTCGAACCAGGTACTAGTGTAGGTAGAACTGGGGAGCAAATTAAAATAGCCCGTCGCAACCAACCATTAGAAACCGTTCCTGCTCGACAGGTAGCTCAATTGGTACTGCACAGCTATTCGCAGATTTCCACCCAAGCACTACATTTTTGTGGCGAACAGGGAATTGGCGTACATTTTATTTCTGGTGGTGGTCGTTACCTGGGTAGTTTTGATACTCGTAATGGCAGCATTCAACGTCGCGTTCGTCAGTACACTGCCCTTAGTTCCCCCGATATTTGCCTGGAGTTAGCGCGTAAACTCGTAATTTGTCGCGCTCAAGGACAGCGAAAATTTCTCATGCGTGGGAAGGGCAAAAACAAAGCTAGCGAGAAATTGACAAAAGCGATCGCCCAAATGAAAACCGTACTAAAACTCGTTCCTCTCGCAAAATCTTTGGAATCGCTTTTGGGGTATGAAGGAAATTTAGCAGCACTCTATTTTGATGCTTTACCCGATTTGATTTCACCAGATGCACCAGCAGAAATGGGTTTCGACATCAGAAACCGTCGTCCTCCCAAAGATAGATTTAATTGTCTTTTAGGGTTTGGGTACGCTTTGTTACTTAAAGATATAATGAATGCCATTTTGATAGTAGGGTTAGAACCTGCACTAGGGTTTTACCACCAACCGCGATCGCAAGCTGCACCCTTAGCTTTAGATTTGATGGAAATTTTCCGAGTTCCTTTAGTGGATATGATTATCACTTCTTCCGTCAATCGCAATCAATGGGATATAAAAACTGATTTTAATATTCGCGGGCAACAGGTTTGGTTGAGCGAAACTGGTAAACGTAAGTTTGTAGAACTCTACGAAAATCGCAAGCAGGAAACTTGGAAGCATCCAGCAACGGGTTATTCCCTTACTTATCGGCGTTTACTGGAGTTAGAAGTGCGACTTTTGGAAAAGGAATGGATGGGTGAGGGTGGTTTGTTCGGTCAGTTAATTGTCCGTTGAGGTGATGACATGGGAGAAATCAGAAATTGTTACATCATTTGCTACGACATTCGCTGTCCAAAACGTTGGCGTAAAGCTTACAAATTGTTGGAGGGGTATGGGGAACGGATACAATATTCAATTTTTCGCTGCGTCATGAATCAACGCGATCGTGAAAAACTACGTTGGGAGTTGGAGACGATTTTGGCAAAGGAAGACAGTATTTTGTTTGTGCGTTTGAGCGATCGCTGCGTGCAGGATATACCCAAGTATAATCGACCGGGCATATGGGAAAATACAGGTAAGCCTTTTTTGATTGTCTGAAAAATACAAGCATCTGTGTTTGTTGGGGTAATGAAAGTAGACGTTTTCACTAGAATCCTCACTAGTACAATGTTTGAGAGATTTTTGAGGCTCTATAGGTGCTTGCAAAATTTTCAAACTGGCTTCTATCAAGGGTTTTGACTGGTGAAGTCAGGTTGGATTTGAGGAAGAATTGCGAAACTTCAGTTTTTTCTTGGTTTTTTTGCAAGGTGCTTGTAAACTTGAATTGGAGCGCTTGCTTGTTAAGCCTTTCAGCCTTCGCACTGATTAAACCTCTGATACCGTAAGGTGTTGAGCACGTAAAGAATCATTGTCTTGCTAAATCTATCAACGCTGATTAAACCTCTGATACCGTAAGGTGTTGAGCACATACTCTTACTGTAAATAATTTGGTAGTTACTGGTCTGATTAAACCTCTGATACCGTAAGGTGTTGAGCACCTAAGAAGGAAGGCGCTTTCACTCCCCCTTTGTACCTGATTAAACCTCTGATACCGTAAGGTGTTGAGCACAGTACGAAGAATTGTGCAACTCTTGCGCGGTGCAGGCTGATTAAACCTCTGATACCGTAAGGTGTTGAGCACGAGGTTTTGCAGACGTATGGGGTATTACTATAAGTTCTGATTAAACCTCTGATACCGTAAGGTGTTGAGCACAGAATTGTGAAAGAATCCATCTAACCCTCCTTTTTCTGATTAAACCTCTGATACCGTAAGGTGTTGAGCACAGCAGTAACCTGTAAAGCTTTACTACCGTTACCTGGCTGATTAAACCTCTGATACCGTAAGGTGTTGAGCACTAAGCATTATGCAAAGTCTGCCACCATATCAAAATACTGATTAAACCTCTGATACCGTAAGGTGTTGAGCACTACTCCCCCCGCTTCAAAGTGTCCAAGATCGCTCCCTGATTAAACCTCTGATACCGTAAGGTGTTGAGCACCTCTATTGACAGAAATAACATCGTCTATTTTTGTAACCTGATTAAACCTCTGATACCGTAAGGTGTTGAGCACAACCACCAGCAGCTGCTAAGATTGGCATCTATCATGCCTGATTAAACCTCTGATACCGTAAGGTGTTGAGCACCCCTAGAGGACGCATTTACATCCAAAGCCAGACCAGTCTGATTAAACCTCTGATACCGTAAGGTGTTGAGCACTTTATTCCTTCAAATGCAAGTTTTGTAGATGCGTATGTCTGATTAAACCTCTGATACCGTAAGGTGTTGAGCACAATTAGCACTGATTACTTCAGAAATTCAAAAAGAACTGATTAAACCTCTGATACCGTAAGGTGTTGAGCACTTGACTGTGCGATCGCGATCGCGTTAACTGACCGTCTGATTAAACCTCTGATACCGTAAGGTGTTGAGCACGAATTATTTACGACCAATTTGCTAGTGAATATGAAATACTGATTAAACCTCTGATACCGTAAGGTGTTGAGCACAATAAACTTTCAATTGTTTTAGAATCTTGATAACTCCTGATTAAACCTCTGATACCGTAAGGTGTTGAGCACTCAGGTTTATTAAACGGATTTTGCTCCGTCTTAGCTGATTAAACCTCAGATACCGCAAGGTGTTGAGCACGTACAGTTTTAAAGCTGACATGGTACAGGGTAAAACTGATTAAACCTCAGATACCGCAAGGTGTTGAGCAAGAACCTATGAAGTTATCAAGTTATCAGAAGCTGTCTGATTAAACCTCAGATACCGCAAGGTGTTGAGCACTATTGCGTTGGAGTATTCAGTAAAAATAAAATTCCCCCGTGATTAAACCTTAGATACCGCAAGGTGTTGAGCACAAGTTGTTCCAGAAGGGTATTAGATGATGGAAGTTCTGATTAAACCTTAGATACCCCCACTATCTAGGAAAGCACAAAAAATTGAGATCGAGTCATTTACATATGACTATAATGATGACTATAATAATAGTCAATAACACAAAAGCCTAATTTCACTCTAATCTTTGCTCCTGAAATCATCGCTCACCTTAGAGCGATCGATAAAAAGTATCACAGTTTGATTCGAGAAACGATCGCCGAACAATTATCTTACACGCCTCTTGAAATCACTCGAAACCGCAAGCCACTGGAACAACCAGCCCCATTTAGTGCAACCTGGGAGCTTCGGTTTGGCTCTCAAAATCGCTTTCGCGTGTTTTATGAGGTGAATACAGCAGAAGAGCAAACGGTTCTGATTTTAGCCATTGGTGTCAAAGATAGAGAAATATTACTCATTGGCGGAGAGGAAGTAGAGCTATGAAAATTGCACCAATTGCAGATGTGAAAGCACAACTCAGTGCGTATGTAGAACAGGCTCAAAGTGAAGGACCGATTGTGATTACTCGCAATGGCAAAGCAGTAGCAGTTTTAATTGCTCCAACTGATGATGAGGATTTAGAAAACCTTTTGCTATCGCGATCGCCTCGGTTTCAAACAATTTTGAATCAATCGCGGCAAAGTATACAATCTGGAAAAGGATTATCTGCTGATGCATTTTGGGAAGCTGTAGAACAAGGTACTGAGGAATCAAGTTGACTTAGATACCCGAATTCTTTGAGCAACTGATTTTGGTCATATCTATAATTAGGATTGTATAAATTTATATTTATGCCTGTTACTGAACTGCTACCAAATCTGCAAAAGCTATCTCGTGCTGACAAGTTAAAGGTCATGCAATTTCTGATACTGGAACTTTCTAGAGAGGAAGAAACTGAAAGCTCTTTATATAAGTTCCAATCTTATGTAAATGACACGATGGATTCACCTTATGATTCTTATGAAGCTGCTCATAAGATGAACAAAATGCTAGAAGAGTATAAGCATAGTAAAAATGTCTAAAAGGCAAAGCTTTGCGTACACTAAAAAGAAAAATAATTTAGGTTTGACTCTCCATGTACCATTTTTGGACTTAGTACTGAATCATGGGGATCTACATAGAGACTCATGTAAAGGACTTAATAAAAAATAGCTAACTCACTTGTGTAGCAGTTTACATTACTGCCATTTCAGAGGTTGAATCAGGGGAAGCTGGCTCAAAATGCAATATCATAAATTGGTCTGGACGTAAACCAATCGACTCATAAGTACGCCCATTGCGATCGCTAAACTCAACTTCAAACGCAGCACCACCAGCCAAGACTTCCACCACCGTCCCTACCTGTCCGCGTAACAGGTTGTCATCGGGAAGGTCAATTGTTAATGCAACAATATCAAATAATTTGACTCTCGTCGTAGTCATCCGATCTCACCTTCAATAGTTATAGAGGATAGCAGGTTGTTAATTTTGGGATGTCAGAACCATGTTCAACAATCCAACCACTGCGAATGGTTGCACTTTTCCCTTGCCATTCTAGCAAGAAATCGAGCGTATAACGTTGCCCATATTCATCACGTCGTCCCAATTGAGCCTCATGATTTTTGACGACTTCTACCAGTACGCTGCGTAACTCCTATGCATTTTCAGCAGTCATCCCTAATGCTGCTGCAAACAATCGAGTGTGCTTACCTTCGTCATGTTCTGAATTCAAGCAATACTCACGTAGTTTACGAATGTCCACTACTGCATTCTCAGCATTTGGGATTAGCAGTAAAAGATTAAACTTACGTACTAATATATAGTAACAAAATATTCCCATTTCAGAGGTTGAATTAGGGGAAGCTGGCTATGAGACCAATTTTAGCTCCATCTCATTTCATATCACTGGTCACTGGTTACTGTTCACTGTTCCTGATGCGGGGAAGTACTTTTCTATGACTTCACCCGCAGATAAAAATAAGATTCCAGAGAAAATCCCTGCTCCCATAATATTTAATTCCGTACTTCCCAAGAGTTCTAGATGGAAATTAAAACGAGTTACGATCAATAGAGATATCGATGAACAACTACTTGCAATTAAAGATAACTTAACACTCGCTCTAGAAAAGGTATAGCGTTTTCCTCGGGAAATTAAATAAGCAGCAAAAGGAACAATAACTGCACCTACATAAGCAGCATAAAAAGCCACAATTAAACTAACAATCTCACCTCCTCTTAAGGCGACTATTAAACCAAAAAGCGCATTTCCAAAGGTTACAAGCAATTGAGTACTAATAGATACTGGTAAAATATTAAAGTCAAAAATAATCTTGCTCTGTACTCTTAATATACTACTACCAATACCGAGTGAAGGAACTAATAAAGACACAATTAATGCAATACCCAAGGGTTTGTCAGGTCCACCACCAATCCAAGATAGAATATAGGGTAATGTTTCTTTACCACCTATACTATCTGGTAAAATTCCGGCTTGATGGGCGGTTGTCACAACGGTTGAAGGTAATAAAGCAAGTAGCAATAACAAAATTCCTGCTAAAAGACATCCCTTATATAAACTTTTTACATCTTTTGCTTGAACGAGATACATTTGGTACTTCATATCTATCAGCACCAACAAAACCGTAGATAGTGTTATACCTACTGTTTTTGGCAAGCTTTCCAATTGAAGTGAATTCGCAAACTCTAAGGGCGATCGCAAATACTCAGGAAATCCTTGCAGCACCCACAGCCCGTAAAGAAGAGCCAAAAAATTGACAAATAGCAACCCTCTTAATATCCAACCTGCTTTCTCTACTGGTAATAAGGAGAGCACCGCAAACAAAGTTGCCAAAACAATCATTGAAGGTATGGGCGGGATGCCAAAGACTTTGAGGATGGAAGCTGCAGAAATTAACTGTACTGCTTCAATCCCAATCAGAGAACCCCAAGACATTAGCCCCACAAATATTTTCACTCCACTTCCATAAGCAGAACCGAGGAGAGTCCAAATTTGTTCTGTTTGCGTCCAGTAAAACTTTGCTAGTACTATAAGAGCAATTGTACCCAAGCCAAGAGAGACAGCATAAAGGCTTCCAGCCGCACCATGAGTTAGGGATTTCTCTGCTGTTCCTAGGAGAAATCCCAACCCGTAATGTGCTGAAACCAATAAAGCCGCCAGGGAGAAGGTATCTAACCTGCGGTTATTCATAATCAGTGACCAGTGACCAGTAACCAGTGACCAGTGACCAGTGACCAGTAACTAGTAACCAGTGACAGATAACTAGTACTGATTACTGTTTTAAATTTCTTCTACAATTGTAACCGGATCGTTGCTCACTTTTAGCAGTTCGTAAAGATCGTAGGCGTATAAATCCTCTTGGCTTGGCTCTTCTGTCTGACTTGTAGCTACAATTGGTTCGCCATAGCCTTTTGTTCTACCAATCAGCAAAAGTTTTTTACCCGCACACTCACCAATTTCCTTAAATTGGTTTTCTGGCAAAAAGGTAACGTGTTCGGCAAAGAATGTACGATTTTGGATAGGCATTTTATCCTCCTTAATTTGGAATTAGATCGGCTTAGCAAGAAACCTTGCTTATCGCTCTTCGATCGCGAGTTTCACGAGATGAGCTTTCACTTACATACAGGAGGATCTTAGGGATAGGCTGAATACAACCTCTACCATGGATACTCCTTCCAATGCCGACGGAGTTAGCTGACGGGCTAAGGCTGGAAGGTGCCTTTCTTTCTCCAAAGATTCGCCCCAATACGTTGGTTCCTCCGCTTCTCACCCAGTCATTTGGATTTTGCGCTCGCATGACTGGATTGAATTAGGCGACTTTCCTAATCAATACATAAAATAATACTGATATAAGGAAGCAGTCAATCTCTATTTTTATTTCTCAATGTAATCTTTACTTATAAGAATATTTGTAAAGCTTTCGCAAATAGAATTCGGGGTTATACAGGCAAAACTTTTATACTTCTACCCTCATTCTTTATCCTTTCTAATGAAGCCGATCTCAAAGCTAGATCTGCGCTAACGTAGGGGATGAACCTCTATTAATGCGTCATCACAGGTTAAATCGTTATTTAAGTCAGGGAGAAACATGAGGTTGCGGTCTATCTAAAGGTCAGGAGTTGGCTATGTATGAACTAGTTCAAACTGTGTTAAACAGTGATGAGAAAACGGCTCTGCGTCAGTTGGTCTACGATCTAAGTGCTTCTGGGAAGAAATACTTCCTAAGAACCGAAATTTTGCAAACTTTTGCCGACTTTTGCAACCACTCGCAAAAGCCAGCGTACTTTTTTCACTCTTCTTCTCTAGGCAAACTGATTCACTACACTCATGAAATCATTCTAGAGGAGGAAAGTGCCTGGTTCCTTCTCCGACCTCGCATAGGTGTCCAAGAAGCTTGGCGATTGGGGGCAAATTTGACAAGCTTTGAACAAATGACTCCGCAAGAACTACTGAATGTGCGCGATCGCCGTGTCGAGCGCTACCATCCTCAAATCTTAGAAATAGACTTCCGCCCCTTCCATCACGGTTCTCCCAAAATTGACGATCCCAGAAATATCGGTCAAGGGTTGGGGTTTCTCAATCGTTACTTGTGCTCGCAAGTGCTGACAGCTCCTGATTATTGGTTGGAAGTCCTGTACGATGTTCTCAAACGACGCCAGTATGATGGCGTTCCTCTACTCATTAACGGTCGCATTCACTCAGGAACTCAGCTCGCCCAACAAGTTAGAGTAGCTATTGGTTTGTTGAGCGATCGCCAACCAAGCGAACCCTACGAAAAATTCCGCTATGAATTGCAAGACTTAGGTTTTGAACCAGGTTGGGGAAACACTGCATCCCGCGTACTAGAAACCTTAGCACTTCTCAATCGACTCATTGACACTGCTGAACCCGCCATTTTAGAAGCCTTTGTTGCTCGCGTTCCCTCAATCTTCCGCGTTGCTCTTGTTTCCGTACATGGTTGGGTTGGACAGGAAGGAGTGATGGGAAGACCCGAAACCGCAGGTCAAGTCATCTATATTCTCGAACAAGCCCGTAGTTTAGAAAACAAACTGCGAGAAGAAATCCAATTGGCTGGGCTAGATGTGCTTGGGATTCAACCCCAAGTGACTATACTCACTCGCCTGATTCCTAACTGCGAAGGAACCCAATGTAACTTGCGCTTAGAAAAAGTTCAAGGTACGGAGAATGCTTGGATTTTGCGAGTTCCTTTTCTAGATGTTAATCCCAATATTACGCAAAACTGGATTTCTAAATTTGAAATTTGGCCTTATCTCGAAACGTTTGCCTTAGATGCGGAACGAGAGTTACTAGCACAATTTCAAGGTAAACCCGATCTAATTATCGGTAACTACAGCGATGGTAACTTAGTTACTTTTCTTTTAGCACGTCGTTTAAAAGTCACTCACTGTAACATTGCTCACTCTCTAGAAAAACCCAAACACTTATTCAGCAATTTGTATTGGCAAGATTTAGAAGACAAATACCACTTTTCGGCGCAATACACCTCTGATTTGATAGGTATGAATGCAGCAGACTTTATTGTGACATCAACCTATCAAGAGATTGTAGGCACACCCGACACTATGGGTCAATACGAGTCATACAAAAACTTTACAATGCCACAGTTGTACCACGTTGTTGACGGAATTGACTTGTTTAGTCCCAAGTTTAATATGGTACCACCAGGGGTAAACGAACATGTTTTCTTCCCCTACAATCAAAAAGAAAACCGCGACCCCAACCTTCAATCGCGAGTTCAAGAACTACTTTTCACTCGCGAAGACTCAAACATTCTGGGGCATTTAGAGAACGCAAACAAGCGACCCATTTTTGCTGTTGGTAGCGTCACTCCTATAGATAACCTTGCGGGATTAGCAGAATGCTTTGGTCGAAGTCAAGATTTACAAGAACGTTGTAATTTAATTATCCTCTCTGACAAATTACATTCAGAGCAAGCGCTCAACTCAGACGAAGCAGGAGAAATCGAACGACTTCATAACATTATTAATGAATACAATCTCCACGGACGCATCCGTTGGGTAGGTATGCATCTTCCCCTGATGGAAATTGGAGAAGCTTATCGCGTTATTGCCGATCGAGGAGGTCTTTTTGTTCATTTTGCCCGCTTTGAAGCTTTTGGTAGAACCATTCTTGAAGCGATGAGTTGTGGTTTACCAATTTTTGCAACACAATTTGGCGGTTCTTTAGAGATTATTGAAGATGGGGAAAACGAGTTTCATGTCAATCCTACAGATTTAGATGGAACAGCTAAGATAGTATCGAACTTTATCGACCAATGCGATATGCAACCAGAATACTGGTATAAAATATCAGATTGGGTAACTCAGCGTATCCATAATAAATACAATTGGGAATTACATACCAAGCAATTGTTATTACTTGCCAAACTCTATAGTTTTTGGAACTTTGTGAATCAGGAAAATAGCGAAGCTAGGGGACGCTATCTAGAAGCCTTATTTCATTTACTCTTCAAACCCAGAGCCGAAAAGATTTTGGAGCAGCATATGCAGCGGTAGGGATTGGCGATTGGCGATTGGCGATTGGCGATTGGGGAACTCGGGGCCCCCTCTGGGGATAAGGGGCAATGGCGATTGGAGAATTATTTTTAACCCTTACCCCCTTTACCCCCTAACAACTAACAACTGTACGGGCGCGGCGGCCTTGCGCCCCTACTAACTACTAACAACTGTACGGGCGCGGCGGCCTTGCACCCCTACTAACTACTAACAACCAACAACTAACAACTAGCCGATGGATACACAAAATTATTCTCAGCAATTTATTTATAAGGACTGGGTACTTGTCGAAAACCAGTTTAACCCCAGTAAAGTTCACCATAGGGAAACCGTTTTCACAATTGGTAACGGTTACTTGGGAACGCGAGGAACTTTTGAAGAAGGTTATACTCACGCTCAACCAGCGACTTTTATTCACGGAGTTTTTGATAACGTTCCTATTGTTTATACTGAACTTGCCAATTGCCCAGATTGGATACCTCTAATTGTATTTGTTGATGGCGATCGCTTTCGTTTGGAACGGGGCGAAATTTTGAGCTACGAACGACAACTCGATTTGCGTCGCGGTGTTCTCAGCCGCAAGATAAGATGGCGCAGTCCGAGAGGGAAAACTGTAGACCTTTATTTTGAGCGTTTCGCTAGTCTGGCTGACGAACACGTGCTGGTATTGCGGTGTCAGGTGACACCTGTGGATTTTGAAGGTTTAGTGGAAGTTCAAACGAGCATCAATGGTTATCCAGAAAACCAGGGCTTTAATCACTGGGAATTACTAGATCAGGGAAAAACCGATAAAGGGTCTTGGTTGCAACTTCGTACCCGCACAACCCGTATAGAACTGGGTGTCGCATCTGGTGTAACGGTATCGGGAATTGATGCTCAGGCGCAAGTTAGCAATCCACCCGGTTACCCCACCTTTACCACTACTTTCCAAGCTGGGGTGGGAACAACTGTTACGGTGGATAAATTTGTCACACTTTTTACATCAAGAGATGCGGAAAACCCTTTGGAAGCCGCTTGTGACAAATTGGCTCAGTTACCGGCTTATTCAGAATTGTTGAACGCTCACGAACAAGCATGGCAAGAAGCTTGGGAGAAAAGTGACATTGTTATAGAAGGCGATACCAAAGCTCAATTAGCTGTTCGTTACAATCTCTTCCAATTACTGATCTGTGCCGCACAGCACGATGATAAGGTAAGTATAGCCGCAAAAACTCTTTCGGGCTTTGGCTATCGGGGTCATGTGTTCTGGGATACAGAAATTTTTATCCTTCCGTTTTTTATATACACCCAGCCCGCACTGGCTCGGAATTTGCTATCCTATCGTTACCATACCTTAAATGGTGCACGCCGCAAGGCGGTTCACTACGGGTACAAAGGAGCAATGTATTCCTGGGAAAGCGCTGATACGGGTGATGAAGTGACACCTCGTTGGTTGCCTCCTAATGATTTTTACGGAGAAGATATCAGAATTTGGTGTCGCGATCGCGAAATCCATATCAGTGCTGATGTTGTTTATGCCGTATGGTATTACTGGCAAGCAACAAATGACCACGAATGGATGCGGGATTATGGTGCTGAGATTCTTCTAGATACCGCTGTATTTTGGGGAAGTAGGGTAGAGTATAATACCAAGTACGAACGGTATGAAATTCGGGAAGTGATTGGAGCGGATGAGTACCACGAACACTCAGACAACAACGCTTTTACAAACCGGATGGTGCAGTGGCACTTGGAAAAAGCACTCTTTATACATGACTGGCTGCGTAATACTTACCCAGAGCAAGCCAACGAACTTACCCAAAAACTGCAACTGACAGCCGGAAGGTTTTCGCGTTGGCGAGATATCATAACCAATATATGGATTCCTTTCGATCCATCAACAAACTTAATCGAGCAGTACGAGGGATTCTTTAAGTTAGAAGATATCAACTTGGCCGATTACGAACCACGTACCAAATCAATGCAATCTATCTTAACCATTGAAGGCGCTAACAAGCGTCAGGTACTGAAGCAGCCAGACGTGTTGATGCTTCTCTACTTAATGCGGCAGTCACAAGAATTTCCCTACACTTCAGAAATATTACAGAAGAATTGGGACTACTACGCACCCCGTACTGACATTACTTACGGTTCATCCTTGGGACCAGCCATTCACGCTATCTTAGCTTCAGATATAGGTAACAAGAAAGAAGCATACGAACGGTTTATGCAAGCAGCGTTAGTGGATATCGAAGATGTCCGAGGTAACGCCCATGAAGGAATCCACGGTGCAAGTGCTGGTGGTGTTTGGCAAGCCGTAATATTGGGTTTTGGTGGCGTACAATTAGCCGGAGATGCACCGACATCAACACCACATCTGCCCTACGGTTGGAAACGTCTAAAATTTAAACTGATGTGGCATGGCAAATGGCACGAATTTGACTTGCGTTCGGATCAAAAAGAGATTATGCGCGATATTCGAGGATTCATCTTTGATTTAGATGGTGTTTTAACAGATACGGCAGAATACCATTATTTAGGTTGGCAAAAGCTAGCAGATGAAGAAGGGTTACCCTTTAATCGAGAAGCGAATGAAGAACTGCGGGGCGTCTCTCGTCGAGATTCGCTGTTAAAGATTATTGCCAACAGGCGACAATACTCTGAACCGCAACTTCAGGAAATGATGGAGCGCAAAAATCGCTACTACGTGGATTTAATCCACCATATGACTAAAGCAGATTTATTGCCCGGTGCGATAGCTTTGTTAGACGAATTAAGATCTGCTGGTATTAAAATAGCTCTTGGGTCAGCTAGTAAAAATGCTCAGACAGTCATTGAGAAATTGGGAATTAGCGATCGCATTGATGTCATTGCTGATGGTTACAGTGTAAAACAACCCAAGCCAGCACCCGATTTATTTCTATTTGCAGCCCGCGAGTTAGGGCTGGAACCACAACAATGTGTCGTTGTGGAAGATGCAGCAGCAGGAATTGAAGCTGCATTAGCAGCCGGGATGTTAGCAGTAGGACTCGGACCTACGGAACGAGTTGGTGAAGCTCATGTTGTATTACCTAGTTTAGCAGGTGTTCGCTGGTCGGAACTGCGAGATAAGTTGAGTGCGGTTGACTAGGGATTGGGGACTGGCGATTGGCGAATGGGGACTAGGAAGTCAATTGCTAGTCCTAGCATCCCCATGCTCCTCACATTCCCAGTTTCTGCTTTAGAAAAAAATGAATTCCAAGACTCTCTCTTGTGGAACGGGTGTCCCCGCCCGTTTGTTATCGAGAAAGCAGGCGAGAGATATTCTTCTACAAGATCTTATAGCGCTCGCTCGCTTTGCATCCAATACAATTTTTGTGATGCGGGTAAAAAGCATCATTCATTCTTACCCTCAAAATTTAGTACAAGGATTAATTTCATACTCTATCAAGCCGCTGATTTATAGCGGAATTACTATTGTCAGGCGGGTTTTTTATCAGGTTGTTAATGAAAATTTACAAAAAAATTACGTTGCAGTGTGGAAAATTGTGTATCTAAAACTGAGAAGTAAGCAGAGCATTCTTGACTACTAGTAAATGCGGTTTATGAGACATAAGTAGCAGACAAATGTATGACTTATGAAAACTTACATAGCCAAATTTATCTTGTCCATTTAGCACCCATCAACTTGAAGAGGAAATGATGAACCACTATACACTCTTGCTAGAGCAGATTTCTCCTATTCGTAATATTTTAGTTACTCATCCGATTTATACCGAACTGCGCGATCTGCAATCTTTACAGATTTTCATGGAATCTCACAGCTTTGCTGTATGGGATTTTATGAGCCTGTTGAAAACACTTCAAGCACAGCTTACTTGTATTACCGTACCTTGGTTACCACCGAAAGACATTTTTTCGGCTCGATTAATCAACGATATTGTTTTAGCTGAAGAAACAGACGAAGTTTCGCCTGGTCTTTTCATCAGCCACTTTGACCTTTATCTTGCAGGGATGAAGGAGATTGGTGCTAATACTATTCCTATTCAAAGCTTCATTCATCAGCTTCAAGAGGGGAAATCTGTGTCAACAGCTTTAGATAATGTTGTAATTCCAGCAACAACCAAGGCATTTGTCCTCAACACAATGGAAACCACTGTCAAATCAACCCATGAGGTAGCAGCCACTTTCTTGTTAGGCAGAGAAGATGTGATTCCGTCTATGTTTCGACGAATCCTTCAAAGCTTAGATGAGTCCAGCCTTGAGTGTAAACAACTCTGTCTTTACCTAGAACGTCATACTCACCTTGACGAGAACATTCACGGACCAATGGGTGAGCAATTACTCAAGCATCTGTGCGCCGATGATGAAGTCAAGTGGGAACAAGCTTTTTATGCTGCCAAAGAAGCCCTCTCGTCCCGAATCTCACTTTGGAATGGATTGGTTTGTTATTCCGACAGATTTTGAATTTTTCTATTGCAAGCCAACAAAGAAGTAGGGGTGAGGTATGTTTCACCCCTACAACTGGGAGTAGAGCATATAGCTCAGCAGAGTATGCTCTAGCTCAGAGTTATCCTGTACAAGGACTGAAAATTTGATACAAAATTCATAGACTGTTTTTACTAGACTTTTCTCTGGAGATTTGTCACAGCCAGAAGGCTCATATAACACTTTAAAGGTGAAGGGATTTTTGATTTCATTCAGTTGCTGTGTTAAACCTGAAGCTATATCTCTAAGCTCATGCTCGTTAGCAGCCACCACCCGCTCGCTGCTTCTACCCTGACACAGCACCATTGTCTCAAAAGACTGACTTCTGCCGATTTACCTAATTTTTTTGATTATTATTCTTTTTACATCTATCTTTAGACCTATTGACAAAATTTATCTATTTTCAAAAGAAAGATGAATATTCCGCAAGACCCCCGACTTCTTGAAGAAGTCGGGGGTCTGTCCTCCTTCAATAACAAAAGTGTCATACAAGCAGTACTCAAAATACAGATGATGATGTTAGGCTTAGGTATCAAAATCTACATTTTTTTACCAAGTTGCATCAATCCAATTCTATGTCTAAGTTATTATCTTTAACTTTATTAGGAATAGCTCTTTTCCTAGGAGGAACGAACCAAAATACCGTTACCCTTGCTGGAACTTGTGCGTCAAAATGCGGTCGTAGTCCAATTGAATTTACACCAGGGCAACACGTAAGACTTGAAGTGTTCAATGCTACGCCAAGAATCATTAAAGTAGAAAAGCCCTATGGTTTTGGTCAAATTCCTGTGAGGTCAGGACAACAAATACATATAGAGCAAGGAGACGGTACGGAACCCAACATATCTGTCGTATTTTGGGATGACACCGGACAACCTTTAAAAGCTATTGTCTCCAAACCAGATTTTGGTACACTAAGAGTAGAACTTCGTCCGAGTTGGCAAGCACCAGGCGATCGCTCAGTATATATTCAAGATGATGGGCGCGTTAATATTCTTTAAATTATGAATGATAAGTGTTATGAATTATGAAAGGATAATTTATTATTCATAATTCATAATTTTTATTGTGTTAGATCGATCTATTCCTAAACTTTCTCGTCTCGGGCAAAAACTACCATCACAGCGATGGCAAATTTATCCTCAGAAAAATGACCTAGCACAAAAGCTAGTACCAATTACAAATTTATCCCCTCTTATTAACCAACTCCTTATAAATCGAGGAATTGAAACACCAGAACAAGCAAAAGCTTTTTTAGATCTGGAATATTTAGCACTCCCTTCGCCCATAGATGATTTTCCCGACTTAGCCATATCTCTGGAGTTATTACAAGAAGCCATTGCCTCTCAAGAAAAAATTGCCATTTGCGGAGATTATGATGCAGACGGAATGACAAGCACGGCATTACTTTTACGAAGTCTCCGATGGCTAGGTGCGCGAGTTGATTATGCTATTCCCAGTCGGATGCATGAAGGATATGGTATCAACAAACGCATCATTGAAGAATTTCATAGCGAAGGCGTCAGTTTAGTTTTAACCGTAGATAATGGAATTTCAGCATTTGAACCAGTTGCTAGAGCGAGAGAACTAGGTTTAAAAGTTATTGTTACCGACCATCACGATATTCCCCAACAATTACCACCAGCTCATGCTATCCTCAATCCCAAACTTATAGATGAATCCTCACCTTATCGAGGTGTCGCTGGGGTTGGAGTTGCTTATATTTTAGCAGTATCCCTGGCACATCAATTGGGAAAAGCCCAAAGCAGCATACTCGATGCACTCTTGGAACTGTTTACACTGGGAACTATTGCAGATTTAGCACCTTTGACAGGTGTGAATCGCCATTGGGTAAAAAATGGTCTGCAGCAATTACCCAAATCCAAACTTGCTGGAGTGCAAGCACTGATTCAAATGTCTGGAGTGCAGGCGAGGGGACAGGGGATAGGGGATAGGGGAGATAAGAGAGCAGGGGTGCAGAGGAGCAGAGGTGCAGAGGTGATAACCAATCCCCAATCGCTAATCGCCAATCCCCAATCCCCAAAACCAAAATCCCTCAAGCCGGAGGATATTGGTTTTCGCCTCGGACCGCGAATTAATGCTGTTGGTCGTCTTGCCGATCCCGAAATTGTGATTGAATTGTTGACAACTGACGATATGGGAATCGCGTTGGAAAGAGCAATGCAATGCGAAGATATTAATCGTCGGCGTCAAGAAATGTGCGAGCAAATTGAAAAAGAGGCAATAGCAATTGTGGAAGCAGAATTCCTTGCTTCTCTTTCAGAAGATCGCGTTTTGGCGATCGTACAACCAGAATGGCATCATGGCGTGATTGGTATTGTTGCTTCTCGCTTGGTGGAACGGTATGGTGCTCCAGTATTTATTGGTACTTATGAAGGAGAAGAACATATCCGTGGTTCGGCACGGGGAATTCCTGAGTTTCACGTATTTGAAGCGTTAGATTATTGTCGGGACTTACTCGGTAAATTTGGCGGTCACAAGGCAGCTGGTGGTTTCTCTCTAGCGGCAGAAAATCTTGACGATCTGCAATCGCGTCTCAGCGAGTTTGCAAATAATTGTCTCGAACAACGCCACCTCAAACCATTAGTGAAAATTGATACTCAAGTCAATTTAAATCAGATCGAGCGCCATTTTTACCAACAGATGAATGTTCTAGAACCCTGTGGAATTGATAACCCAGATCCTATACTTTGGACACCTAATGTCCGCGTTGTTGAGCAAGAAATTGTGGGTAAAAGTCACGTTAAACTAACAGTTAGCCAAACTATTAATAATCAACAGTATAGAATCAAAGCGATCGCGTGGCGATGGCGCGACTATTTTCCCCTCCCATCACAAGTTGATATTGCTTATAAACTGCGAGAAAATGAATTTAACGGTCAGATAAACATTGAGTTAGAATTAATCGGTATCAGGCTCCCAAGTCAAAACCAACATTCCGTCGCTCAAACCACACCAGCAAGAACTTCTTTTGAGTACAACGAGCGTTACTACGACTGCGGTATTTATGAAAATTCTACTTTACCTGAGTTAAGAATTATGTATCCTGAAAAAATCATTTTGGCTGTTCCGTTGGGACAATCTATTGGTTTACTGGGAACAAATCGTCAAGAGGCTAGAGAAGTTGATATTTCTCAACCCCAATACGCTTGTCTTATTCAAGCAGCTTTTCATGCATTGTCAGTTGAACGTACCAGTTACTAAACCTTATAAAATCTTAGCTTTGCTAAGAGGATGTTTGTAAAGTCCACCGTTGTATCAAGATCGGAACTAGCCCCCCTTAAAAAGGGGGGAAAAATACTCTCACTCGTCCCCCTTTTTAAGGGGGATTTAGGGGGATCGAAAGTCTTGAATATCTCAGTTATCACTTTTAAAACATCCTCTAAGGGACTTCCAAAAAAAATCTCCCAAAATGCCTTGTGGTTCTGGCTTCTAGCCTGCCAATAACATGGACGGGCAAGGACGCCCATCCCACAAGATGGATAATTTATTTCTTGGAAATCCCTAATTTTCTGCTGAACTATTGTTGCTAGGATTGCCGTTACCTGGGTTAGTGTTACTGGGATTACTAACAGGATTGTCGTTGCTGGGATTGCCATTATCTGGGTTACTGTTACCTGGATTGCCACTACCTGGGTTACCGTTACCTGGGTTATCGCTACCGGGATTACTAACACGATTGTCGTTGCCTGGATTGCCATTACCTGGGTTATCGCTACCGGGATTACCAACACGATTGTCGTTGCCCGGATTGACATTACCTGGGTTAGCGTTACCTGGGTTATCGCTACCAGGATTACCAACACGATTGTCGTTACCAGGATTGCCATTACCAGGATTACCAACTGGATTGCCATTACCTGGGTTAGCGTTACCTGGGTTATCGCTACCAGGATTACCAACACGATTGTCGTTACCAGGATTACCGTTACCAGGATTGCCATTACCTGGGTTACCGTTACTAGGATTGCCGTTACCGGGATTGCCGTTACTTGGGCGATCGCTACCGGGCTGAGTACCAGATTTAGATTTGCTACTTTCAACTGTATTTGACAACACTTGTCCTGTCTCTAACAGGTTTTTTACTGGAAAATGGTCTCTCATCACATTGTTGTGAATACGATCGCTGTTGTGAAGAGTTGAGGTATCTTTAGAAAAAGTCGTTGTCCTTAAAATAGACAAATGTTTGCTCGCAGCCTGACTTGTTAATGGTTGCTGTGTTGCAACTGCAGCTGCCGTTTCTGCTTGAACGCTTGCCAGTGCCGGATCTAAATTTGGTACACCACTTTTAAGAGTTAAATCTAGCCCCCTAACCAAATTGCTCGTTTCATAAAAAGTTCTCAAATCAAAATCGTAGAAACCCTGAAACCTATCTTTAACGACAACTATGAGCTGCCCAGCTGCTAAATTTTGGTTTTGAGAAGCATTCTTGTTCTGAACTTGAATACCGCTATTTGTCAATGCACCAACAATGGTGGTGTCTGTTTGGGGATCGTAGCGTACAAACAGTGCGGAACCGCGAATTGCGGCGGCGGCATTTGGTGTATTTACTCTTGTTTGTCCTTGTCCCGGTCGAATCAGCAACAACACAGTTCCGTTAGATAGTCTCAAGTTTCGTGTTTTTGGTAAGAACTGAAAGACAGCTTGTTGTCCAATTCGCGCAATGGAACCGTCATTAAACCGCAAATCTACCAAAGAAGCTTTACCAGTGGATAAGCCATCACCAGGAATCATGGCATCCAACTTGCGTGCTTGACGCTTCGGCTTGTTTTGTGGCACAAGTTGTACTAGGTTTTTAATTTCTTCAATAACAGCTTGTGTGAGGGGAGTTGCAGCACTCGCCTTTTGTGGCAAGGGTAAAACAACACTTCCCCATAAGCTCATTAATAGCATTAGCAACAACTTACGGAATATAGTTTGCAGCCTCGGGCAATTGTCATTCGTCATGTGTCATTTGTCATTGGTAAAAATTTTAGGTAGATTTACAGTTTGGGATGTGGTTGTAGTTCTCTTTATTTCCTTTGACCTGTACTAAAGATTACTTAACTTACTGTGCACCTAAATCAAATTATCTTTAGTTGCTAAAAATAAAACTTCAGCAGAATTACGGCTTTTTGATGAAGACAGGTTGAAGGTTGAGGGCTGAGGGCTGAGGGTCAAGGACAAGTATGCTGCTAAAACTTCTTGAATTTACACACCAGAATGAGAAAAAAGTCTTGAGTCATGAACATTCTTGCCTGTCCAATTATGGAAATTAAATGTAAAGATAGCTGATGAAGAAATAAAATAAGAATTTAGGCTACATTTAGGTATCGGTTTTGGAAACTACAACTTGTCCCCGTTGCCATCAACCTGTTAACTCCCAATCTGTCACCTGTCCTTATTGTCGGGTTGAGTTAAAAGCTTACGGGCATCCAGGTATTCCCCTGCATCGTGCCACGGAAGGAAAATATCTCTGCGACACCTGTACATATCATGCTGATGACAGCTGCACTTATCCTCAACGTCCTTATGCTAAAGAGTGCATTCTCTACCAAAATATAAATGAAAGGCAATTAGAGTTACAGGAGCAAAAGCAATCCAGTAGCTTTAGTGCCACTGTTCAAAACTGGGTACGACGCAATCAAGCTTTGTTACTGTTGCTGGCTTTACTGTTCATTTGTTTTCTCATTGTCTTATCTACTTCTTAATAGTGACCAGTGACCAATGACCAGTGACCAGTGACCAGTGACCAGTGACCAGTGACCAGTGACCAGTGACTAGTGACTAGTGACCAATGACCAGTGACCAGCGACCAGCAATCGGTGACTAGTTAATTCCCATACTTAAAATAGGGGATTTGAATCATGAATCTATTTTTTTTTCATAAGTAAATTTAGAGGTTTGTACTTTATACGCAAATAGTCATTTCTTCACTGATTATTTGTCATTTCTTCATTGATTATTTGTCATTTCTTCATTGATTACTGGTTACTGGTCACTGGTCACTGGTTACTGGTCACTGGTCACTGGTCACTGGTCACTAATTTTTTATTATTTTATTTCTTCGCTGAAAAATTCAGCAAATATACAGTGTGATATATTAGGTATTTACTTTTATCCCAGGTATTTAAGAGCTAATCAGAGTGCAGCATTACAAGATAGCCAAATCAGCAACGACTAGATTCGTTGAAGTTAGTCATGTCAAAACTTCTTCAAACAGTATTCTTCACCCAAGAAAAAATGTGGGAATGTAAGGAACACCAATGCCAAAAGATGAGAGGAAAAAAATACGCCACCTTTTGATTGTTAAAGACCTGAAAGGACAGCGAACTATCCCCCTAAAGGAGACAACTTATTCTCTAGGGCGGGATTTAAGAAACGCTATTGTTCTTAGTTCTCGATCGGTTTCTAGACAACACGCTATATTACTGCGAGTCACTATTCCACAAACTGACCAGTGTTGCTTTCGGATTGTTGATGGCAGTTTTAAGGGGAAGCGAAGTACTAACGGTCTGTTTGTAAATGGCAAACAATGTTTTTCACACGATCTCCAACATGGAGATGTCATTGAGTTTGGCAGCAATCAAGCTCAAGCTAAGTACTACACTGTTTCTAACTTATCTGAAGAAGCATTCTCTGAGTACTGTGAGGCAAAAAATATATATAAACTTATATCAGAGCAAGCAAGTTCTCCAAATCCTTTTGAAACTATAATTGCTTCTTCCAATAACATCCTTGAAGAATCGACCGAGGTAGCTTTGGTTCGTTTGGCATCATTTCCCGAACTGATCCCTAATCCAATTATTGAAACAGATTTGCGGGGTAAGGTAACTTATCTGAATCCGGCGGCGGCTTCCAAATTTCCCAATCTCAAACAATTTGAAAACGATCATCCAATCGCTGCAGGACTGTCTGCTATAGTTCAAAACTGGAAGGGAAACTCTTGTATTCGCGAGGTAGAGGTGAACGGAGAAGTTTTTGAACAATCTATTCACTACTTACCGGAAAGCGATCTTATTAGAACATTTATTGTTAGAAATATTACTGAGCAAAAACAAGCAGAAGCAGAATTGCGCCAACGCGATCGCTTATTACAAGCCGTTGCAGAAGCTACCAATTATTTGCTAGCAGAATTAAACTACGAAACAGCCATTGATAAGGCTTTAGCTACATTAGGTGAAGCTGCTAAAGTAGACCGTATTTTCTTGTTCGAGAACCATTTAGATCCTCAAACGGGTAAAATAGCCGTGAGTTTGCAGTTTGAATGGATGCATCCCAAATTTGATTCTTTGCAATCTCAGTGGCAAAATATACCTTACGAAAGCTCCGGTCTATCTCGTTGGTATGCAATTCTTTCTAGAGGACAATCTATTCAAGGATTGACAAGAGAACTTCCCACTACCGAACAAGAAATCCTCATTCAATATGGCATTCAATCTTTGCTTCTAGTACCCCTGCGCCTAGAAGACAAATTTTGGGGTTATCTTGGATTAGCAGATTGTTGTTGCGATCGCCTTTGGTCAAAGCATGAAGAATCGGCTCTATTAACTATGGCAGTTAGTATCAGTGCGGCAAAACTCCGCCAACAAGTAGAAGAACAAATTCGTTATCAAGCGCTGCACGATATGTTAACTAGTCTGCCAAATCGCTTGCTATTTAACGAAATACTTTCTAAAACTCTACCGAATGCATCTCGGAAGAAGGAAAGTCTAGCTGTGATGTTCCTCGATTTAGATCGGTTTAAAACCATCAATGATTCTTTAGGTCATACATTAGGAGACCGACTTTTGATAAATGTTGCTCAAAGACTCAGAGAGTCCTTAAGAGCAGGAGACACAGTTGCCCGTTGGGGAGGAGACGAATTCATTATTTTACTGCCTCAAATTCTCTCAGTTGAAGAAGTTGTGCAAGTCGCTCAGAGAATTCTACAAACACTAGAAAATCCTTTTTATCTTGATGGTAACGAACTGTACATCAGTGCGAGTATTGGTATTGCCCTGCTAAATGAAGACAGCCCCAATGCCGAAACTTTGGTACAACATGCAGATGCAGCTTTGTACAAAGCAAAAGAACTTGGAAGAAACAACTGCCAATTTTACACTACTTGCTTAGGTACTAAAACACCTAATACTCTCATTTTAGAGAAAAGCTTGCGTCATGCCTTAGAACGACAAGAACTAGTCGTTTACTATCAGCCACGAGTTAGTATTTTAACAGGACAGATTACAGGAATGGAAGCATTAATAAGGTGGCAGCACCCAGAAATGGGATTGGTAGCTCCTAGTGTTTTCATTCCTCTGGCTGAAGAAAGTGGATTAATCGTCCCTATTGGAGAATGGGTTTTGCGGACAGCTTGCCAACAAAACAAAATTTGGCAAGAAGCAGGCTTACCTCCTATAACTATGGCAGTCAATCTCTCCCTCAAACAATTCTGTCAGCCTCAATTGGTAGAAACAGTAGCGATGATTTTAGAACAGACGGAACTAGATGCACGATTTTTAGAGTTAGAGATTACTGAATCCACCGCTATAGAAGATATTGATTTCACTAGGGATGTACTACAAAAACTAGAGCAAATGGGAGTTCACTTTTCTATAGATGATTTTGGTACTGGTCATTCTTCCCTTTCCCGCCTGCAACTCTTACCACTTCACAACCTCAAAATTGATGGTTCTTTTATTAAAAATCTCACAACAGATGTCAAAGTCGCTCATATTATTAGGGCAATAGTCACTTTAGGACGCGGTCTGGGCTTGAGGTTAACCGCCGAAGGGGTAGAAAAGGAAGAGGAGCTAGAGTTTTTGAAATCTGTTAACTGTGAGGATGTACAGGGATTTTTGTTCTACCGACCTCTCTCCGCTCAAAAAGTGACGGAAATCATGATTGGGCAATGGGGATTGGGGATTAGCGATTAAGTCCCCAGTCCCCAGTCCCCAGTCCCCATCAAGTAATCACAGTTGGCTTGTCCATTCCTGTTAAAGTACGGATTTGGGCAATTTCATCTGCTATGGCAATTAGCTCTGCTAAAGCTTCTTGGGGATCGAGGTTCTGTTTTGCTAAGTTGGATTCGTAACTTTCTAGATAAACCCTTAAGGTTGCTCCTTGGGTACCCGTTCCAGAGAGACGGAAAACAATTCGCGAACCATCAGTAAAGCCAATGCGAACGCCTTGCTTCTGGCTCACACTGCCATCTATTGGATCTGTGTAGCTGAAGTCGTCTCCATATTCTACTTCATACGCACCAAATTTCTTGCCTTTGAGGTTGGGAACGCTAGAACGTAAATTGGTGATGAGGGTGTTGGCGCGATCGCTATCCACTTCTTCATAGTCATGGCGCGAGTAGTAATTGCGACCGTAGATGCGCCAGTGTTCTTTGACGATTTCTTCAACTGATTGTTGGCGAACTGCTAAAATATTTAGCCAGAACAATACAGCCCACAGCCCATCTTTTTCGCGGATATGATTGGAACCAGTCCCAAAACTTTCTTCTCCACACAAAGTGGCTCGACCTGCATCTAGCAAGTTACCAAAGAATTTCCAACCAGTGGGAGTTTCATAGCAATCTATACCGAGATGTTTTGCTACCTTATCTGGTGCTTGGCTTGTAGGCATAGAACGAGCAATTCCAGCCAAACCGGAACTATACCCTGGAACTAATTTAGCATTGGCAGCAAGTATTGCTAGGCTATCGCTCGGAGTTACAAAGAAGTTGCGACCAAGAATCATGTTGCGATCGCCATCTCCATCTGATGCTGCTCCGAAATCAGGAGCATTGTCTCCAAAGAGGATTTCCACTAAGTCATGGGCATAGACTAAGTTAGGATCGGGGTGTCCGCCGCCAAAATCTTCCAATGGCTTGCCATTCTGTACTGTTCCTTGTGGTGCGCCCAAATGTTGCTCAAAAATCTTATGGGCATAGGAACCCGTAACTGCGTGGAGTGAGTCCACACACATCCGAAATTGCCCGTTAGTTATCAGAGAACGGATGCGGTCAAAGTCAAATAAAGACTGCATTAATTCTGTATAGTCTGCTACAGAATCAATCACCTGCACCGTCATTTCGCCTAATTCCGTTTCTCCTAATGTATCGATATTGACATCAGGAGCTTCCAAAATTTTATAACTATCGATCTCTTTAGTACGAGCATAGATAGCTTCTGTAACCTTTTCCGGTGCAGGACCACCATTGTCAATATTATATTTTATACCAAAATCTCCTTCTGGTCCACCGGGATTATGGCTGGCAGAGAGAATAATACCGCCAAAAGTACCATACTTCCGAATAATAGCAGAGGTAGCCGGGGTAGAAAGAATACCGCCCTGACCGACCATCACTCTCCCAAAGCCATTGGCAGACGCCATTTTGAGAATGGTTTGAATTGCCTGACGATTGTAGTAGCGACCATCGCCACCTAAAACCAGAGTTTGACCTTGATATCCTTGCAGACTGTCAAATATAGATTGAACAAAGTTTTCCAAGTAATGAGGCTTTTGAAAGACAGTCACTTTTTTTCGCAACCCAGATGTACCTGGTTTCTGGTCGGTAAACGGCTGAGTAGGTGCTGTTTTAATAACCATAGCAATGTTAGAGTCAGAGATCGCCAAAGGACATGCTTTTTATCGTATCGCTACTTAATGGTCATTTGTCATTAGTCATTGGTCATTTGTCATTTGTCATTGGTCATTAGTCATTTGTCATTGGTTATTGGTCATTAGTCATTGGTCATTGGTAAGTATTTTAACTAAACTACATTGTGTAATATTGTTTTGTTTATTTCCACCTAGCTACTTAACTAAAACTCAGATTCGGGAGACGTCAACGAAAAATGTTATATTCTAGAGCAAAAAGATAGTTCCGTAGAATCCCTGCCTTCAAAGACTAGCAACCTTCGACGTTACAAACCCTTGCTGCTTATAAACCCCAGCAAATTTTGGTAGAAAAATAGCTACTAAGTATATTGCACGAACTACGTAAAGAGGTGTAAATACGCTAAAACCCTGACAAATAACCAATGACAAATGACAAATGACGATTTTGACTAGTTAGCTTTATTTGTGACGATCTACTTATTATGTTAATTCTCTTAGTCGAAGATGACTTAGCGCAATTAGAGCCTCTGCGAGCTGCTCTGATCAAAGCAGGACACACCGTTGATGGTATAGAAGATGGAGAAACAGCCCAATGGCTTTTATCTCAAAAAGATTATGACTTGTTAATATTAGACTGGATGCTGCCAAAGGTGAGTGGTGTCGATCTTTGTCGGGAATATCGACGAGCTGGAAAAACAGCTCCAGTGTTAATGCTCACTGCCAAAGATAGTACTTCTGACAAAGTTTATGGTTTAGATTCTGGGGCTGACGATTACTTAGTGAAACCAGTAGATATTATAGAATTATTAGCCAGAGTACGAGCGTTACGAAGACGTTCTCCACTTTGGAATGGCGATCGCTTGGCACTTGCAGATTTGCATTTAGATTTGAATAACCTGACGATTGAGCGCAATCAAGCCAGTACCCAGTTATCCGGGCGCGAGTTTCAACTGATGGAGTATTTCATGCGCCATCCCCGCCAGATTCTATCCCATACTCAGATCGAACGAGCGTTGTGGGGATGGGGAACGGAACCAGAAAGTAATGCCGTCACAACATTAGTCCGTCGATTGCGACAGCGCCTGCAAATCATCGACGCTAAAGACTGGCTAGAAAGCGTCTATGGTGTAGGTTATCGTCTGAATGTTCCTGAAGGGACTGGGGACTAGGAACTAGGGATTAGGGCTAAATTAATCCCCAATCGCTAGTCCCCAATCGCCAGTCCCTAATCGCTAATCCCCATTGCCCCTCAACAAGGAGGGAACCCCGAGTTCCCCAATCCCCAATCATGTTTACTCGTAGCCGTCGCAATTTAGCATACTTGTTCACCATATCAATGGGGAGTATTCTTGTCGCCTTTGCTGGTATAGCTTATTACTTGGTTGTCCAACAGCAACTTCAGGTGTTTGATGAAAGGCTTTACTCTACAAGTAAAACAATCGTTAGGGGTATACAGTACCCTACATATAACAAACGATGGCAGTACAAGCCAAAGGAAGTTCCTTTATTTGGCAATATCTTACCGCCAGTGAACAGTGATATTGTTTATGTGCGTTTGTATAATTCTAACAAAGAATTGCTAGACTGTTTTGGCGATCCAGGCTCGGCAAGAGCGATCGCATCTTCTGGTTTTCAAACTATAAAAATCAATAGTAACCGACCTAAAAGAACTGCCGAACGAGAATGGGTTCGAGAAATTACGCTAAAAATTATACAAAATAATGAGGTGTTTGGATATATTCAAGTCGCTCTGCCTCTAACCCCTCTGCGTCATAGCCTAAACAAGGCAAGGTTATTTTTAACACTGGGTGTTCCTGTAACTTTAGCATTAGTTGGGGTCACTGGGTGGTTTCTGGGAGGGCTTGCTATGCAACCTACGCTTCGAGCTTACGAACAACTACAGCGCTTTACTGCAGATGCGTCCCATGAATTACGTGCTCCTGTTGCTGCTATTTTAAGTAACGCACAAGTCGCTCTCATGCCTCCCCAAGATGAATCCGAGCAGCTTTATCGTTTGGAGAATATTGTCGAGATTGCTAAATCAATGAGCGATCTGATCAATAATCTACTGTTTCTCGCTCGCCAAGATAGACCCCTAAATATTAGCAAACTCAAGACTATCGATCTCGTTCAACTCCTACAAGATCTGACAAAAGGATATCAACAACAAGCCAGCGCACAAAATTTAAACTTTGTTGTCCAAATACCCGAACAACCCGTACATCTCAAAGCAGATGCAGATTTGTTAAAACAGGCTGTTGTAAATTTACTCAACAATGCCTTGAAATATACTCTTGAAGGAGGTACAGTAACGCTAAGGCTGTTGACATCACCCTATCGAGTGATTATTCAGGTAGAAGATAGCGGTATTGGTATTCCAGAAGAAGATTTATCTCATATCTTTGAACGGTTCTACCGAGTTGATACAGTGCGATCGCGTCAAACAGGCGGCTTTGGGTTAGGATTAGCAATTGCCCAGCAAATTGTACAAGCTCATCAAGGAAACCTTACAGTCAAGAGCATATTGGGAGAAGGTTCCACTTTTGAGATAGAAATTCCATCTCGAGATTAGTGGATAGTAGTTAGTAGTTAGTGGTTGGAGGAAAAGCGACTAACAACTATCTACTAACCAAGTTGACATTTTTTTGTCATAGTTGCCCATCATACTAAAAAAAAGCAACTTAGCCAAAAACCTAATACTGCTATGAACTATCAGCAACAGGATAACAAAGCAATGCTCAAAAAAGCGTTCTTGCACACTGCACTGACTACAGCAACAATTGCCAGTTTTCTGGCTGCAGAAGCTGGAAAAACTGGCAGTCGCGGCGATGGGAACGCATACAACAGTCGGCAAACAAAGGTAAGGGATGAAGGATAACTCTCAAATACTTTCGCTCTACAACAACCAAAAAAAACCTTGGTTAAAAACTGCACTGATAAGTGCTTTGATTTGGTTTCCCACAGCTTGTGCCGTTCGCTCGAATGATGTTGGAGAAATTGTCTTATCTCCATCGGTTGCACAGACAACCAACTCTAACCGAACTCTGGCGGATGTAGAAGCTTTAGTGAATCTAGGTCCGAGAGTAACTGGTACACCAGTTATGGAAAAAGCTAGCACTTATCTAGTGAATGAGTATCGTAAAGCAGGTTATGTGACAGAAGTTCAAACTTTTACTTATTCTAAATTTAAAGATAATGGTTCTCAATTAACGATTGATGGAGAGACAATCAAGGGGTCTGCTCTTAATGGCACAATTCCTGGAAATGTCAATGCTCCACTGGTTGCAGTTCCTAACTATGGACGAAAAGCTGATTTTACATCAGTGAATGTTACTGGAGCAATTGCGATCGTGCAACGCGGAGAAATTCGCTTTTCGGAAAAAGCAAAAAATGCCTTAGCAGCTGGGGCTGTTGGTTTGGTTATTGTCAATAATAAATCGGGGGATTTATACGGAAGTTTGGCAGAAGAAGTCAAAATTCCAGTCTTGACGCTTTCCCAAGAAAAAGGCGATCGCATACTTCAACAAGTACAAAGAGTAGCACAAAATGCCAGTTTAAAAGTTGATGCTCAAAAGCGTAATGTTAGCGGACGCAATATTATTGCCCATCTTGAAGGCGTGACTCAACCCAAAATTCTTCTTGGTGCTCACTACGACTCAGTAGTTGGTTCGCCCGGAGCAAATGATAATGCTTCAGGATCGGCAGTTTTGCTATCTTTTGCTCGTAATCTGTCAAAGACGCAAACTGCTCGTCAAGCGTGGTTTGTAGCTTTTGATGGTGAGGAAGACGGACTCCAAGGATCGCGGGCTTTTGTCAAGACAGCCAAACCAGAGTTTCTTTCAGGGTTAAAAGCCATGATGAACTTCGATATGGTTGGCGTTAACAATCAATTAGGTGTTGGTGGTACTTCTTCGCTAACAAAATTTGCCCGAAATATAAAGCCAGGAGTCAAAATTTTTGGTTCTAGCGATGGTAGCGACCATGCAGCATTCGCCGCTAAAAAAGTGCCAATTCTTTTCTTCTACCGAGGACAAGAACCAAACTACCACACCCCTAATGATAAAAAAGTCGCTCCAAAATTGCTAGATGAAACAACTCAAGCAGGTCTAGATATTATCCAACAAATTCTCAATGAAAAAGATTAGTAGGTAGGGCAATGCTCACCAACATTAGACGGTCGGCATTGCCCTACCTACCAGCCTCCATTAGCAATTAACAATTAACAATGAAAAAATCATTAACGCATTTATCTCTAGTATCTTTCGGAGCATTAACAGCTATTTTAGGCGCACATTTCATGCCCACAACTCCGGTACTTTCCGAACCTACCTCAATTGCTGCTGCTCCTATTAGCAATGCAGACAATAACTTTGTCTCTAACGCAGTTGAAAGAACTGGGCCTGCAGTGGTGCGAATAGACTCCACGCGCACTGTGAGAAGCCGATATTATGGTCGGCGCGTGGCACAAGGAACGGGTTCGGGATTTATTATTCGTTCTAACGGTCTGATTCTGACGAATGCTCACGTTATTGGCGGTGCAGACACAGTAAAGGTGACTCTCAAAGATGGTCGCAGCTACACAGGCAGGGTCTTAGGGGAGGATAGCACAACAGACGTTGCTGTTATTAAAATTCAGGCGAATAATCTCCCTACTGTCAGTGTTGGTAATTCCAACCAGCTCAAACCAGGAGAATGGGCGATCGCAATTGGAAATCCTTTGGGCTTGGACAACACGGTAACAGTTGGTATTATCAGTGCAACAGAGCGATCGAGTCGTGCTTTGGGTGCTGGAGGTAGAGGTGTTGGGTTTATTCAGACGGATGCAGCCATTAATCCCGGTAACTCTGGCGGACCGTTACTCAATCAACGAGGACAAGTTATTGGTATGAATACCGCTATTATTCAGGGTGCTCAAGGGTTGGGCTTTGCCATCCCCATTAACACAGCTCAGCAAATTGCCAACCAATTGATTGCTCAAGCTGGTTAGTTAAAAATTTCACCGGAGGTTCCCTACAACAAGGGAACTTCCAAAAAATACCATATGATAAAAAAGCTACAATTGTTTAAATTATCAATGGTAGATAATATACCAAAGCTTTTATACCTTGACGATCTTTCTCAATCCAAACCAGAACGACCAGGATGGTCGCTGACTTTTGGAGCTACTTGTCAAGATGCAGCCGCAGTTTGCCTGGATGACCAGAATCATCCTTATCGTGTTAATCTTCAAATTGATGGCATACAAGAAACTAAAGTCGAACTGCAATGGAATCCGATTAATGATACTATAGTTGAAAAATGCAAGACGTAGAAATTCTTCATCGAGAAGCAATGGAACTTGTTGACCAAGCATTCCTAGCCCGTCAACGGGGAGATGCCATCGTCGCCTTGGAATTAACCAAAGCTGCCTTTTTTCAAGAGCGAGCTGCTGCGGACTTAGTAGCAAATTTGTTCGACCTTGAACCCACTAGATCCGTTCTCCATCGTAGTGCTGCCGTGCTTGCCGTAGAATGTTCTCAATTGCGATCGGCAGAACGGCTAATTGGACGGGCGCTCGCTGGTAATCCGCCTGATGACATTGCTAACGAACTGCGAGATTTATTTATAGAAGAAATTTATTCTCGTCGGCAAGCGATTGGACATTGAAGAAATATATTTCGCTTTTGTCAATATTGGTTGTTAATAAATAATTCAAATTCTTGTAAAGCTTGACTGGCTCCAACAATTTTTGCACGATCCATATATCTTGGGATTATTTCTGTAAGTGCTATATTAGGAAATATAGGAGATGTTAAAGATTCAATATACTTACCTTCTTGCAGTACATTGATTATTAATTTACCACGAGAGTATATCCATAATTCTGGTACTCCTAATGCTTCATAAGCATCTGTTTCAGTTTCTGATGTCAGGTCAGTTTCCAATGCTAGGTCAGGTGGTGGATCTTGAGACAAATCTAGTCTTGTTTTACCTATAACAGCTTTATAGTTTTGGATATAAAAGCAATCATCTGGTTCAATTCCAGCTACCATACTCTCTCGCTTAAAGGTTGTCGAGCCAAGAGGTTCCCACGCTCGTTTTTGAACTCTCAGCAAGATTTTAACCATATCGGCAAGTATAACTTTGGTGCGTTCGTGTTCTGGTAGAGGTGACATAATTTCTAGAATTCCTTTAGCATAAGCAATTCTTGAGGAACGCTTGTTATCTAATTGACCTAAAATTTCTTCAAAACGCTGCCAAGAAACAGGTTGTAAAGTGATTTTTTGACCTGGGTCTAAATGAAGAGCGATCGCACTCACTACCATAGCTACTGTTTTCCTGTACAAATAGTGTAAGTTAGTATCAATGAAACCTCGATACCAAAACACTATCATCATACGAACAAAAAATATCAAGATTTATTTGATTTATATAAAAAAGTCAGTACAAATAATCCGAGCGCAATTCCTGCTATTAGATGAGTTTAGGCTCACCCAATGAGTTAACACTCTTTGGTGAAGTGTCCTTCAGTTGAACCAGGATATTTTGAAATCATCAGGTATTGACGACGCAAAACAATGAGAAGATTAACTTCCATTACCTTATTAACTATAACTGCTGCTACATCTGCTTTATTTTTTAGGGGACTTCCAAGAAATAAATTATCCAATCTTGTGGTACGGAGAGCAGCGCCGTGCGGGGGTCTCTCCCGTTGAGGCGACTGCGGAGCGTCCTCGCCCGTCCTATACTAGTGGCGGGCGTCAATCCCGCACCACAAGAGAAAGTTGAATATTTTTTTATTTGGAAGTCCCTAGTGAGACAGCCCTAGCAGGAAAACGCGATCGCCGGGAACGTCAAGAAACTTATTCATCTTTAGGAGTCTTGTGGCAACCGTTTCCACAACTTAATTTGCGACTTGATTATGCTATCCCTCTTGTTGAGATACGCAATCGAGGTAACAACCTTCAAGACAAAGGCTTATACTTCAGTATAAACTATCAACTATAACTTTAGCTTTGGCGATTAGGTACTAGGGCTTAGGGGCTGGGAAAGAGATATTTAGATTGCTTTTTTGCCTAATTTATCAATTGTACTTTTTCTTTAGAGATTTGCATATGAGTTCGCCTGGATCGTTTTTCTCAAAAGGTAAAGCAGTTCCGTCTTTTTGAATTTTATTGCGATCGCGACAATTATAAACCTCAACAGGTCTTTTCACTCCATCAATACTTAGAACTGCCCTATATTCCCAATAATTTTTGGCACTTCGTTTTATATCAATAATACAAATCTGATGCCCATTGTCATTGTGACAAAAAGATGCATAAGCAGGAAGTGCTAAAAAAAAGGATATAGCAATTACTAGTACTAAAGGAAGATGTTTAAGTATACTCATACTGATATGATAAGAAGTTTAATATTTATATTAATCCTAAAAGTATATAATTATTTCAAATAGACCTTTCCAGAAAAAATGTAAGGGCAAAAATGTAAGGGCGCAATGCCTTGCGCCCCTACTAAAACTTTTGGGTAATGCATAATTAATTTCTGGAGATGTCTAATAATATTAAGCAATATTTAACAGTCTCTTAACTCTACATTGGATGCTAAATTGTTAATCTTTTGGTGCGTGTTATTTAAAAAAGTCAGAAATAATTAGCTCCCCGACTTCTCAAAGAAGTCGGGGAGCTAGGTAAAGTTATTTCAGTGTTTAGAAAAAAGCCCTGCTAAATACTAAGAGGCGAGATTTGTCATGGAGTACTTGCATATCGAGCGATTGTTATCAACCCCATTGAAGCGTCGTAACCTTTTAATTGGTGGTGGATTTTTAACAGGTTTAGCACTGACAACCCAGTGGACAAGCAGAGTCAATGCTCAACCTAAATTCTCTAACTATCCTTTCACACTCGGTGTAGCTTCAGGAGAACCCTATTCCAGGAGTGTTGTCATCTGGACGCGATTGGCTCCAGATCCATTGAATGGAGGCGGAATGCCATCAGAAAATATCCCCGTACAATGGCAAGTTGCTACTGATGAAAAGATGACAAAGGTTGTGCGGAGTGGTACAACTTACGCAATTCCAGAATTAGGACACTCAGTACACGTTGTTGTAGAGGGATTGCAACCTGCTCGATGGTATTGGTATCAGTTTAAAGCAGGTAATGAAATTAGCCCTGTTGGACGTACTCGTACAGCTCCTGCTCTTGGGCAAAAAATAGAACAATTCCGCTTTGCATTTGCTTCTTGTCAGAATTGGGAAGATGGATACTTTGCAGCATATAAGCATATGGCAAAAGAGGAACTCGACCTCGTTGTTCATCTTGGTGATTATATATACGAAGGAGCGGCAAATCCCACTCGTATCAGGCAGCATAACGGACCAGAACCCGTTACGGTTGAAGAATATCGCAACCGTCACGCCTTGTATAAAACTGACAAAGACTTACAAGCTGTTCACACTGCTTTCCCCTGGGCTGTTACTTGGGACGACCATGAAGTCGATAACAATTGGGCGGATGAAATTCCGCAAGACCCAGAATTACAGTCGAGAGAGCAGTTTCTTGCACGACGTGCTGCTACTTTCCAAGCCTACTACGAACATATGCCATTGCGTCCATTATCAAAACCAGAAGGCATAAACCTGCAACTTTATCGCCGTCTCACCTTTAGTGACTTAGTGGAATTTAACGTGCTAGACACTCGCCAGTATCGTACCGATCAGCCTTGTGATGACGGTATCAAACCTCGTTGTGAAGAAGCTTTTGACCCATCTGCCACTTTGACTGGTTCCAAACAAGAGAAGTGGTTGTTTAATGGTCTCGATCGCTCTAAGGCTCTTTGGAATGTCCTTGCCCAACAGGTAGTCTTCACCCAAGATGATTGGACTGCGGGGGAAGAGTCAGCTTTTAACGTTGATGCTTGGGATGGTTATGTGGCAAACCGTCAACGCATCCTCGACTTTTTCTATCAACGCCGACCCTCCAATCCAGTTGTTATTAGTGGTGACACTCACTCTAGTTGGGTGAGCGACCTTTTAGCAAACTTTAACAACCCTGGTTCTCCTGTAGTAGGAACAGAGTTTGTTGGTACTTCTATTACCTCCGGTTTTAGTGCAAGCGACAGAATTGAAGCCGCTTTACCTGAAAGCCCATGGGTAAAGTATTTCAATGGACGACAACGCGGTTATGTTCGTTGCGACCTGACTCACGAACGTTGGAGAAGTGATTATAGATTGTTACCGCAGTCTGTACCTAACGAACCAAACGTTCCCGATCTTAACGCACCAATTACCACTGCTGCATCTTTTGAACTACCAAATGGTGGAACTGTAAGGCAAGTAGCAAATACGTGAACGGATGCGATAAGCCGGGTACGGCTTGCGCTTCGCGATCGCGATTCTGCTAGTCGAAGAGGTCTGGCAGAAAAGCGATCGAACCTACTATACTTTGCTACACTAAAAAACAGCTCGTTATGCAGGATTTTTGAAGCTATGAGTGACACAATTACCAAACCTCTCAGCCTACAAGAATTTCTCAAGCTTCCAGAAACCAATCCTGCAAGCGAGTACATCAACGGTGAGATTGTTCAAAAGCCAATGCCCAAAGGGAGACACAGCCGCCTGCAATGCAAACTCTGTGCTGTAATTAATCAAGTTGCAGAAGAAAAAAAGATTGCCTATGCGTTTCCTGAATTACGGTGCAGCTTTGGAGAACGCTCCATCGTACCTGACGTGGCTGTATTTCAGTGGAGACGCATCTCATTTGCGATCGATGGTGAAGTTCCCGATAACTTTGAAATCCCGCCAGACTGGACAATTGAGATTCTCTCGCCAGAACAGAAACCCAATAAAGTCATTGGCAATATTCTCCACTGTCTGAAATATGGCAGTCGCCTGGGCTGGTTTCTCGATCCTGATGACCTCAGTATTTTGGTGTTTTTACCAGAGCGACAGCCATTGCTAATTCAGGGAAAAGGATCTTTACCTGTATTGCCAGAAATCGAAATTGAATTAACTGCCGAACAAGTTTTTGGTTGGTTAAAGATGGGCTAAATCTTCTGAGCGCCCGGTTGTCCGCTAGTAACAATAAACGAAGCGATGTTGCTAATGGTAGCTGTATCTTGATTAGCAGTTGTGGAAACAGCGCGATAATCGCTCCGCCAAGCATTGCGGGTAATTTGACACCTGATGTAACCGCGAACATCACCGTTGAAAAACTTGACGTGAGGGTTTTCTGACAAGTTTGCTTGGACATTTGAAGCCCAAGGACACAAAGAACTAATTGATGTACCAGCAAATTCAGTGGCTAGAATTTCAGAACTTGGGTCATCAAAATTTTTCTTGATATCTTGAACGCAGAAAGAGTGCCAGTCACCTGTAATAATAACAGGATTTGAGGGGCGACGGGTTTCTATAAAATCAAGAATTCTTTGTCTAGCAGCAGGATAACCATCCCATTGATCCATATTGAATGCTTTTTCTGTTCCTGGTTGATAGTCAATTTGTCCAAACCAGATTTGTTGAGCAAGAACATTCCAGCGAGCTGGCGATCGCTCCAATCCTTTAAACAGCCATTCTTCTTGTTCTTTGCCAGTCATTGTCAGAGAAGGATCGAGTCTATCCGGGCAATCTGGTGCGGAGGGAAAAGTTTGCAAGCAGACTCGATCCGAACGATATTGACGAGTATCAAGAACGTGGAAATAAGCTAAGTCACCAAATGCAAAGCGCCGATAAAGTTTGAGATCGTCACCAGTTGGAAATGATTTCAAGCGCAAGGGCATATGCTCGTAATATGCCTGGAAAGCTGCTCTACGACGCTGGCGAAACTGTTCGGGCGACTGTCTGTCTGGGTCTTCTGGGACAAAACCCGCCCAGTTATTATCTACCTCGTGGTCATCCCATGTCACAATCCAAAGAAACGCTGCATGAGATGCTTGTAAATCTGGATCGCTCTTATACAGGGCATAGCGGTTGCGGTAGTCCTCCAACGTAATGATTTCTGGACTATTGTGCTCGCGTACTCTTGTAGCGCTAGTGCTAATTCCGCCTTCGTAAAGGTAATCGCCCAAATGGACAACAAAATCAAGGTCTTCTTCAGCCATAAATTTATAGGCTGTATAAAAACCACTTTGATATTCTTGGCAAGAAGCAAACGCAAAATTCAGTTGACTAATAGAGGTTCCTAAAGCAGGTGCAGTACGAGTACGTCCGATAGGGCTGAGTTCATTTCCGACCTTGAATTGATACCAATAAACCCTATCTGGTTCTAACCCTTGAACATCAACGTGTACGGAGTGAGCGAGTTCTGGAGTTGCCACAGCAAATCCCTTCTGCACCACTTTTTTCATACTCTCATCAGCTGTCAATTGCCACCGTACAAGAATATTTTCCTGTGGCATACCGCCGCCATTAATCGGATTGGGTGCTAACCGCGTCCACAAAACAACTCCATTCGGTAATGGGTCTCCAGAAGCTACACCGAGTGTAAAAGGATAGGCAGAAAATTTTGGTTGAGCCAGGACTCGGCGCGACCATTGGCTGGCTATTGTAAAACCTAGAAAACCACTAGCACCAATTAACAGATTTCTGCGTTTGAATTTTATAGATAAATAATGCTCAAAATTTGAATGACGCACAGATACCTCCTTCAGATTTGGTAAAATTTCAGGACGTTGAGAGGAGTAATTACGTGAAGTTTCTACAGTATTTTTAATCTCACTTCAGCCCGGTTGTACCAAGCAATGTTAAGACTTTATCAAGCGAACATTAACGCCTTGTCAAGTCACAGCCAATTTGTGGTTAAAGCTCAGTTAATAAAGCATTGTTGAGAATGATACCAATGAAAAATAAATTATCATTTCCAACGTAGGTTGGGTTGAGGAACGAAACCCAACATTGAATCGAATCATCGCTCAATGTTGAATCAAGCGATCGCAAAACCCAATATGGAATCGAATGATAACGAAACCCAATACGGTATCGAATTGTTGGGTTTCACTTCGTTCTACCCAACCTACACAATACATTTGGCAATTTAGAATTTACTTTATAAGCGCTCGGCTATGTACTGTAGCTTGAAGCCAGTTAGAATAAGCTCAGTTATGCAGTAGCAATAGTATGACTCTTCAAAAGTTAGAAACGGAACTGCTTGCCTTGACACCAAATGAGAAAGCACAGGCAATTCAATTGCTAGTTCAAAGCTTATGTAATTCTTGGCGTGGTATTGAGAAAACTCCTGGGGTATGTGGTGGAGAGGCGTGTATTGCTCAAACTCGTATTCCTATCTGAGTATTAGTCAATGCTCGGAGATTAGGTATTAGTGAAGCTCAACTTTTGAAAGATTATCCAACTTTATCTGCAACTGACTTAACTAATGCTTGGGTCTATGCCACAGTATACCCAGAGGAAATTGAAACAGCCATTAGGGAGAATGAAGAAGAGTAAGCTTATGACACTTAAAGATTTAGAGCAACACCTTCTTGAACTTAGTCCTAGTGAAAAAGTACAAGTGATTCAGTTACTTGCTCAAAGTCTTGGCAGCAATTGGCAAGGAATTGAGAAAACCCCTAGAGTTTGCGGTGGAGAGGCTCGTATCGCGAAGACTCGTATCCCCATCTGGGTACTTGTGGAAGCTCGTCGTCTCGGATACAGTAATGCTGACATTTTGACAAGCTATCCAACGATCGCGGCTACTGACTTGGCTAATGCTTGGACTTATGCAGAAGCTCACCCTGATGAAATTGAACTTGCTATTGAGCGTAATGAGGTAGCATAGTCAATGGCACGGCTAATCTTGGTAATTCATTTCCTGAGTAGGCAAACCTCGAACAATTTCTCGTGCGGACAAGCCTGCTAAACTTGCAAGTTGCCGTAGTGCTCTACCGCTAACGTTATACTCATTTGCTCCAAATTGTACTCCAACTCTTTTGTATAATCGAGAAGCTCGTCCCGACATAGCAGACCCGCGCATAAAATCGTAGCCAAGACGAGTTATTTCAAGAGCGATCGCACACAGCAACGCTGCACCTAATCCCCGACAGCGATAAGCTGGATCGACATAAAAATCAAGGAAAACCGCCCCATGAACGCAATGATGTAAATCGTAGCTTGGCGTCCAAGCAGCAAAACCGATAAGTTGCTCGTCACTATAAACAACGTTCATACGGAAGCAACCACTTGTATAATCGCGCTTGAGAGTTTCAATAGAACAAGACCATCTTGGCATATTGAGATTTTGGCTCACGTAATCATTGATGAGTTGCCCAACACTGTTTAAGTCATCAACTGTTGCAGTAGATACTGTGTAAGACATAAAGATACTCTGAGTTGCACAATGGAAATATCTTATATACTGTATTGTTACCAAATTTTGACTTCTTACAGTAAAAAATCTGGTTTTAAGGTTTAACTTAAAGTGAGCATCTCACTCGCACATCCAGAAAAAATCAACAAAGAATGGCAGACCTGACCCCTAATTCTAGTTTTAGCGTAACAATCCGGGTGGAAATCCCCAACCGCATTGGAATGTTGGCAACTGTAACCAAAGCGATCGCAACCAGTGGCGGTAACTTTGGTTTAATTGACCTCATCGAACAGACAAGAGGTATTTCGATTCGCGATATCACTGTCGATGCAGCTAGCACCGAGCATGCAGAGACAATTGTGCAAGCGGTTAAAGCCTTACCAGATATCAAGGTATTAAACGTCTACGATCGCACCTTCAATTTGCATCGCGGCGGAAAAATTAGCATTGCCAGTAGAATTCCTCTCAAAAGCGTCTCCGATTTAGCAATGGCTTATACCCCAGGAGTAGGGCGCATATGCAATGCCATTGCCCAAAATCCTGAAGAAGTTCACAATTTAACCATTAAACAAAATACTGTAGCAATTGTCACTGATGGTAGTGCCGTCTTGGGGCTAGGAAATCTCGGTCCGGCGGCTGCTTTACCAGTTATGGAAGGTAAAGCCATGCTATTCAAAGAATTTGCCGGAATTGATGCCTTTCCGATTTGCTTGGCAACTCAAGACACTGACAAAATTGTTGAAGCTGTTAAAAATATTGCCCCAGTCTTTGGGGGAGTCAATTTAGAAGATATCGCCGCTCCTCGTTGTTTTGAAATTGAAGCAAAACTCAGACAGGAACTCGATATTCCGGTTTTTCATGATGACCAACACGGTACGGCGATCGTCACTTTAGCAGCGTTGTTGAACGCTTTGAAGCTAGTTCATAAATCCATTGCAGACGTTCGCATTGTTGTCAACGGTGCAGGAGCAGCTGGAGTCGCTTGTGCTCGATTGCTTCGTAAAGCAGGAGCGGAAAAAATTTGGATGTGCGACTCAAAAGGTATTCTTTCTGTCAATCGTACAGACCTCACAGAAGAAAAGCGCGAATTTGCTGTTAAAGCCCAAGGAACTCTAGCAGGCGCATTACAAGGTGCGGATGTTTTTGTCGGTGTTAGCGTACCAGGGGTTTTAACACCAGAAATGGTGCGTTCTATGGCAAAAGATCCGATTGTTTTTGCAATGGCAAATCCAATTCCTGAAATTCAACCAGAATTAGTCAAAGATGATGTGGCTGTTATGGCAACAGGTCGCAGTGATTACCCAAATCAAATCAATAACGTTTTGGCTTTCCCTGGTGTTTTCCGAGGTGCTTTGGATTGTCGTGCGGCAACAATTACTACTAGTATGTATTTGGAAGCAGCAACAGCGATCGCTTCTTTAATTAACCCTTCCGATCTTGACAAAGAACACATCATTCCTTCTGTATTTGACGAACGTGTGGCGACTGCGGTTGCAGGTGCGGTGCAACGTGCTGCACGTCAAGAAGGTATTGCCAGAAGTTAATTACCCAAAAATTCCAGATACCCCTGACTCAGTTCCTTGACAGCTAATTCATAGAACTGCTGACCGTGTTCTGGTGTTGCCAAGGCAGGATTTGAACCCATCCTGCCATCTGGATATTTTTGGCGAAAGTCAGTTGCACCATAAATTCTGTGTCCGCTACCAACTTCTGTAGAAAGAGGCGCTTGTTTGATGGCTTCTGGATAGACATACTGAGTCACAGCAACTTCACTCGGTGTTGCATGAGAACCTTCTTGGTCACCGTATAATTCCTTGGCTAGCTTGTAAACAGAACTACACATAAACCAGTTAGCTAGGTGACATTGAACTTTATGGGCATTGGGAATTTGCAAATCCTCCAAATGTGCGTAAGCTTCAGAAAAAGCTGCTTTGAGGGTGGCAATGTTACCCCCATGCCCGTTGATAAAATAAAATTTGGTAAAACCAGCTTTCGCTAGAGAGGTAACGTAATCTCGCACGAGTTGAATCATCGTACTCGGACGCAAACTGATTGTGCCAGGAAATCCTGTGTGATGCAATGCCATGCCAACGTTTATCGTTGGACCAACAATTGCGTGAGTTGCTTCTCCCACACCACGAGCGATCGCTTCTGCACAAATTGCATCCGTCCCAATCAATCCCGTTGGTCCGTGTTGTTCGGTAGAACCAATTGGTAAGATAATACCTTGAGACTGCTGTAGATAAGCTTCTACTTCCTGCCAAGTACTTAAATGTAAGAGCATTTTTTCTAATCAAAACAATAATGTTTTTTGACATCGCTTCTAATGTCCCAAGTGCAGGACATTCCAGCCGGAAAAGTCACCAAATCGCCTTTGCCCATTTGCACGGGCTGACCCCCATCAGGAATCACAATGACATCTCCTTCTAAAAAATAACAAGTTTCCTGCTCTTCGTAAGTCCAAGGAAATTTTGAAACTTCTTTAGTCCAAATAGACCATTGGAAAACATCTAACTCTTTAAGGGGTTCCTGGATAAGCTGATTTCTAAATTTCAATTTGTCATCCTCCATAAGGTTGATATTAAAAAGTACTCTTCAATACTATCCTTACTTTTGACAAAGTTAGTGTTGCTGAATACAGCATAATGCAACTGTAATGCTAAAGAGTCGATGGACATATCTCATGCATAATAAATTCAGAAAAAAATCTCTCTTTGCTCCGATCTTAGTAGCTTTTTTATGCGCTCTTGCTTTTGGACAAGTTGTTTTCGCACAAAGTAGTAACTTAGTCAGTTTATCTAATCCAGTAACTGTTTTGGTAAACGGTGGCTTTATCAGTCCACTGGTTGAATTATTTGGTAATGTCTCAGTGGGTAAACAAATCTTCATTGCTAGTAATACTGTTGTACGAGCAGATCCTAGTACTCGTATTTGTATTGGCAATCAAACTAACCTCCAAGACAATATCGTATTGCTTGCGCTACAAAATCAAAAAGCTCCTACTGCAGAATGTGGTAAGCTTTCCAGTAGTACCGGACAACAAGTTAGTATTGCCCATCAAGCAAATATCAAAAATTCAAAAATTGGTAACTTTACCTTTATAGGTTTCCATGCAAACCTTAACAACGTAGTGCTTGAGGACGGTGCTTTTGTGTTACATGGTGTAAAGCTGTCTAACGTGCGTATTGGTAAAAACCGTTTAGTACCAATTGGCTCGGTTATTACAACACAAGCACAAGCAGATGCTTTGCCACTGAAAACAGACGCTAATTCTAAATTTCAACAAGAGGTCTTAAAAGTCAACGAAGAGTTTGCAGAAAACTACGGCGAACTTTACGAGAAACAAGGATTTATGGCTGTTGTTGGAGTCACTCCTGCACCAAAAACTTCTTGGAATCCCAAGCCGCTCCCACCTACTATTGGTAAAAACGTACAATTTAAAGAATTTGCTCGTGTTGTTGGCGATGTGCGGATAGGAGATAACAGCATGGTGGGACGGCGGACTTCAATTCGTGCTGATGAAGGTTCACCAATTATCATTGGCGAAAATGCTAACATTGAAGACCGCGTGACTTTCCATGCTTTAAAAGGGACGAGTATTCGCATTGGCGATAATCTACACACGGAGGATAATATCGTCTTTCACGGTCCTTTAGAGGTTGGCAACAACCTAACCATTGGCGATGATACGGTGCTATTTCGCTCTCAAGTTGGTAATAACGTGACAATTGGTAGTGGAGCTATAGTTGTTGATGTGACCTTGCGTGATGGCGTACAAGTTCCCGATCGCGCTTTGATTACAACCCAAAAGCAAGCCGACGCACTGAAAGCAACATCGTAAGGATGGATGGGCATAGGGAATAGGGCATAGTAAAAAAAATCATTGCCCATTGCCCATTGCTCATTGTCTCTGAAAATTTTGTTATTTTTATAACCAAGACATCCAACTTATGTATTCTGAAAGAATATGCGGATTTTGCTAGTTGAAGATGAACCAGGGATCGCTCAATTTATTAGTCAAGGTTTGAGGGAGATGAGTTATGCCGTAGATGTTGCTTGCGATGGTGAAGAGGGTCGAGAATATGTCTCATCTGTGGAGTACGACATCATCATCTTAGACATCATGCTACCTAATATTGATGGGTTGAAGCTACTGAGCGAATTCCGGAGCCAAAAAATTCAAACTCCCGTGTTACTGCTCACAGCACGGGATACTGTAGAAGACAGGGTTAAAGGATTGGATCGGGGAGCGGATGACTACTTGGTTAAACCTTTTGCATTTTCAGAACTACTTGCACGTTTGCGAGCTTTACAACGTCGCCCTCCACTACAATTTAATACGATTTTGCAAGAGGGCGATTTAACTATGGATGTTGTTAAAAGAGAAGTTCAGCGTGCAGGGCGTGCGATCGAACTTAGCCCCTTAGAATTTAAACTTTTAGAATATTTGTTGCGTAATTCTAATTCAGTAGTGACCCGAACCCAAATAGGAGAGCATGTCTGGGATTTTGATTTCTATAGCGATTCCAACGTTGTTGATGTGTATGTCGGTTATCTGAGACGAAAAATAGACCGGGGTTTTGACCAACCACTACTCCACACAGTGAGAGGGGTAGGATATTGCCTGAAGTCTTTTTCCGTTAGTTAATTCTTATGTTTTTTTTGCGATTCGGTAAAAGTACGATTAGGACGCGCCTAACAGCGTGGTACGTACTACTCTTGGGCTGTACGTTGGTACTTTTTAGTACCTATCTATACGTTCAATTAGAAAATAGTTTACTCGGTCAATTAGATACAGCTTTGCAGGTTGCTGCTTCTGAAACTTTCACTGAGGTTATCGAGCAGGATGCTCATCCTGCCTTTAAGATAAGAAAGCAGTCAGCAACAATTACCCGTCAGTTAGCTAATGCTGGCTTTACTGTACGGTTAATTTCACCCAAGGGTGAGGTATGGGATGGCATTGGTAGCTATCAGATTGTGCCTGCGATCGCGCAAATCAAACCGGGTTACACTAACGTAACGGAACACAAGAAAATTTGGCGAGTTTACACTCAACCATTACCTTTATCCCCGACGGCTGGTTGGTTGCAAGTTGCTCAATCCCTTGAACCCATTTCTAAAGCATCAGAACATCTACGAACTTTGATGCTTTTTAGTTGTCCAACTATCCTGTTAGTAGCAGCATTTGGAGGACTATTTTTGGCTGAACGGGCGTTGCGTCCTATCGATCGCATTATCCGCACTGCACAAGCCATTGGACCAGGTGATTTTACTCAGCGCATTGGTTATCGAGGTTCTACCGATGAAGTCGGACGATTAGCTATCACCATAGATAAGATGTTAGATCGCCTCGAAGCAGCTTTTGAGCACGAACGACGATTTACAGCTGATGCGTCTCACGAGTTACGCACACCTCTAACAGTGATGAAGGGGCGACTTGGTGTAACTTTGAGTCGAGCGCGAACTGTAGAAGAATACGAGAGTACCCTGCAAGAATTACAACGGGAAGTCGATCGCTTAATTCGCCTTGCCAATGGATTGCTTTTTCTCACTCGTTTGGATCAAAGCTCATCCGAATACCGACATAGCTTGACTAATGTTGATTTGAACGAGCTACTAGAAATTCTTATAGAACAAATTCAGCCTTTGGCAGAAAGCAAGAATATTACAATAAGTGTTAGCATAGATCCTTCACTTCACGTTCCTGGTAACTCCGATCGCTTAACCTGCTTGTTTTTAAACTTACTGGATAACGCCATTAAGTATACTCCTAGTGATGGTCAAATTACGGTAAGAGCACATCGGGAAAGGGGAGAGGCTAAAGTGACTGTGACCAATACAGGTAAAGGAATTGAAGCAAAACATTTACCTCATCTGTTTGAGCGTTTCTACCGTGCTGAGAGCGATCGCTCTCGGAATACGGGCGGATCGGGATTAGGACTAGCGATCGCTCATGAAATTGTTCGCTTGCATCGGGGTACGATTTGTGTTACGAGTCAGCCCAATCAACTCACAACTTTTACCGTACAATTACCGTTTTAGATAGTTTAAGAACATTCTTAAGCCATTCTCACTATATTCTTAAGATTTGTGAACTAATTTGTATATTAGTTCATCAAGTTTTGTAATCCTTAGGAAAGAAAAAAGTAATGGATGGCAGTTTAATCCTATTTAATATCCTAAATCCGCCAGTTTTATTCTTTTTTATGGGAATGCTGGCGGTTTTTTTGAGATCCGATCTAGAAATTCCTCAACCCTTACCCAAACTATTTTCCCTTTATTTACTTTTGGCTATTGGGTTTAAGGGAGGACACGAACTCGCAGACAGTGGAATTAACTCGCAAATTGCAGCCACTCTCGTAGCTGCGATCGTCATGGCTGTTGTTGTCCCAGTCTATACCTTCTTTATCTTAAGGCTCAAGCTTGACCATTATAATGCAGCAGCGATCGCGGCTACTTACGGTTCTATTAGTGCAGTCACTTTCATTACAGCTGGCTCCTTCCTCGAAAAATTGCACATTGCTTACGGAGGGCATATGGTTGCAGCATTAGCCCTTATGGAGTCTCCGGCTATCATTATTGGTTTAATTCTTGTGAGAGTGTTTGCTCATAAGACACAAGGAGAAGAAGAATTCTCTTGGGGTAAAGTACTGCAAGAGGCATTTTTAAACGGCTCTGTTTTTCTACTAGTTGGCAGTTTGATTGTTGGATTACTTACGGGAGACAAAGGTTGGGAGAAGTTACAGCCGTTCACTCAGGGAATTTTCTACGGTGCGCTGACTTTCTTTTTACTTGATATGGGATTAGTTGCAGCCAGAAGAATTAAAGACTTAAGCAAAACAGGTTCTTTTTTGATAGCATTTTCAGTATTCATTCCAGTTGCGAATGCCATCTTAGGAATTTTAATTTCAAAAGTCCTGGGAATGGGGGAAGGAAATGGGCTTTTGTTTGCAGTTTTATGTGCCAGTGCTTCTTATATTGCTGTTCCTGCGGCTATGAGATTAACAGTTCCAGAGGCTAACCCAAGTCTCTATGTATCTATGGCTCTCGCTTTAACATTCCCCTTCAACATTATTATAGGGATTCCTCTCTACTTACAGATTCTTAAACTAGTTGGTGTCTAATCTAAAACTAGCATAAATAGTTTTATTTGTTCGGGTTAAAACTTTTAAAATGCAAAATATTTCTGCTCTTCAATTTAAAATTGGTATACATTATGCAACTCGTTAGCCGAGTAGAAATTATCATTAGTACGCTGGAACTTAGAGAAGTTATAGATATTTTGGATTCAGTTAGAGTAACTGGATACACTTTGATAGAAAATACTTCAGGAAAAGGCAAACGAGGTTTTTGTTACAACGACTTAGGTCGAGAATTTAGCAATAGTTACATTTCGACTTTTTGCACAACTCAGAAACAATTAGGTTATCTTTTAGGTGACATTTTACCTATTCTCAAACGAATTAGCGGTGTCTGTTTGATAACTGAGACTAATGCAGTCTCTTCAGACCAACTTTCCCAAAATATAGATTTAGCGATCGCTGTTATGCAAGAAGTCAAGAAGGTAGAGATTATTATAGACACCTCTTACATTGAAGACACTCTAAAAATTTTAGAAAGCGTCTCTGTATCTGGTTACACAATCATTAAAGACACATCAGGTAAAGGAGAACGAGGTTTATCTTGTCCGGATATAGATTGTCTATTTAGTAGTAGTTATATTATGACAGTCTGTACAAATGAGAAACAATTAGATAGTTTAGTACAGAAAATAACTCCTAGTCTGAAGAAAATAGGAGGCGTATGTTTAGTTACTGATGCCAAATGGGTCAATCACTAACTTTAAGTTAACTTTACCATGGTGCTACTACTAAAGGAAAACGCGAGTAAAATGAAAATAGTATGAATTCTACAATGCCAATTAAACGAATTATCAAAGGACTTAACGAATTTCAGACGAACTATTTCACTATTCATCAGGAGATGTTTCGGCAGTTATCTCAAGGACAAACTCCTGAGATTCTCTTCATAACTTGTTCTGACTCCCGTATCGATCCGAATTTATTAACTCAAACAAAACCAGGAGAGCTTTTTATTATCAGGAATTTAGGTAATATTATTCCAACACACGGAAGTTATAATAACAGTGAGGGGGCAGGAATTGAATATGCTGTTTCAGCCTTAAACATTAAGCACGTTATTGTTTGCGGTCATTCTCATTGCGGTAGTATGAAAGCTCTCCTACAGTTAAATACTTTATCTGATGAAATGCCTTTAGTGTACAATTGGTTAAAACAACACGCAGAGTCTACTCGTCGTCTTTTACGAGAAAATTATAAGAATTATGATGGAGAGGAACTCCTAAAAATAGCTGTTGAAGAGAATGTTCTGACTCAGATTGAAAATTTAGAAACTTATCCTGTAATTCGTTCTAAATTGCACGCTGGTAAATTATCTCTTCATGCTTGGGTTTATGAAATAGAAACAGGACAAATAGTCGCTTATGATGCCGATAATCGTAAGTTTGTTCCTTTGAGTTCTGACGCTTTTCCCGTTCCCGATCCTTTGGCTTGTTTACAAGCTAGATAATCTTCTAGAAAATTTCTCTAGCGGTTTTCAGTTGGCTGCAATACATGAATAATGCTCTTGTGGGGCGGGCATCTTGCCCGCCCCACAAGAACTGTATTGGATTCAAGTGAAAAGCGCTCTACTTTCACTCGCCCCCCTTTTTAAGGGGAGATGGGGGGATTGACAAACTTTACCGAGCAGTATTGCTTTCTATTTGTGTCTTCATTAAAATACAAGCTGCCTACTTTTCCTAAAAAAGTAGTATAAGTCAGCAGAAATAAGGCAAACATTAATCGCAGACAAAAACTATATTAAGAGCTTTGACGCCTTCTGCCACGCCACTTACTGTAGCCTGTGAAACCCGTCTACCGCAGTGGCTCCTCTGCCTCTATACTTCTGCCTTTTTCTATTTCCCCTGTTTTTACAGTTTAGGCGATCGCCATATTGTTTATTGAGTTTACATTATACGAGAATGCATTCTAGCAATAAGAACGGATATCTTCGCCACACACATCTGCTAAGTAACACAAAGCACGGAAACGCAAGCCAACAAATTGATCGTAGAGAGGATTGAGTTTGCACATAGGAGGAATATGAGCTATTTTACGACCAAACAAAACAACATCTCTTTCAAATGGGCATTGAGCGGGGATCGTTTGAGCAATGAATCTTGCCAATTTTCGATTCTGAATATCTAATGAATCAAGCCAATTCCGTAATGGTTGCAGTATATCTAATTTAGGTTTAGTCAAACGGTTACGATTTCCAGATTGTTCGTTTTCAACAGCAGGGCTTATAAAAGCAGAAAAATATATGTTTTGATTGTTAGTTTCAAGCATAGTTATTGTTAGGCTCCATCTAGGAATTTTTTGTTTTGTCATTTACCAAACTATCTATTGCAGCAGTTAATTGTATGCTTGACAACACTAGCATGGCATCATTTTGCAGCAGCATTTACATAGATATTCACTGAGCAAATACTGCAAACAACGTTATTAAAACTGAGTAGAGGGTAAAAAACTGTCCAGCTTAATACAAAATTCTTAAAATAATCTAAAGCGTTCCATTTTCGTTTATAAAATGCCTATATCGATTACAACGGTTTTATACTTCAAAGGTAAATGACCCTTGCTTAAATCAAACAGTACCTTGAGTTGTAACTTCTTCAACAAAATATTCTTTTTGCTCATACTTAGGCTAGATTTTACTAATATTTGGTATCAGGACAACCGATTTTAAGCTATCCCTTTAGTGGAAAATTGTAGAATTTGTTACAAAATGTAAAGGTATAAATAAATTAGATAAGTAAATATATCTAAAAAGTTAGAAGTTTAAGGGTTTTAGTAGATAAACTTCCTGTATTGCTTTGCCTGTAACTTAGAAGATATATAGCAATCCTAAATCATGTATAAACAGTTAGATCCCCGACTTCTTTAAGGATGCTGTTAGCGAATAATGGGTCTGACCCCCCACCTCGTTCCCAAGCTCCGCTTGGGAACGAGACAGAGACAGACAATCTTCTGGGAGACTCGTAAAACGGAGTAAAATTCTATTCTTTTAAAAGCAAATAATATAAACTCCCAGTACTACTTGCGATCCCAGCCCGATAACCAGCTAAAGAACCTGTCCCCATAAAGTAATCGACACGTCCCGGAGTTTTGATAGCGCTACCTGTATCTTGGTCGAGTACAAAGCGATTGACTTGACGCGATTCTAGCCCGCCACCTTTTTTCGGATACGGGAACGATCCATGAATAAGTGCTAACGCTCCGGGAGGCATGAGAGATTTATCTGTAGCAATGCTACGCTCTGCCGTTACAGGCACACCTATACTTCCAGAAGCCGACTCACCTTTTGTTTCTTTAAAGAAAACAAAGCGTTCCCACAGAGGTAAATATTCGTTTAAATCTTGGGGATTGCGGTTAAAATATGCTATTATACTAGGCATATTGGCATTTTCACGCTTAAGCTTACCATTTTTAATAAGTTCTTTTCCAATACTCGTCCAAGGATAGTCTGTACCACCTGCAAAGCTAACGGAGGTTGTAGTGCCATCAGTCAGTTTGAGTTGGGCAGAACCTTGAATGTGAATTAGATATGCGTCGAGTCGATTGCGAAACCAAAACATTTCCAAACCGCGCAACGGGCTTTTCTCTCCTAGCAAACCATTTCTTCCCTCTAAATCAATGCGCTTGGGATGCGGTTTTGCCCATTGTTCAAAATCGGGTGGGAGTCGGTAAAGCGGATATTTATAAACAGGTGTTTGGGTGCGACTAGCAGTATAAACGGGTTCGTAGTAGGCAGTAAATTTAACAGTTCCTTTACCATCACTGCCAACTGATTTATAAAAAACAAATTCCTTACGGACAGCAGCTTGTAATTGTACGGGGGATTTGGAGTTAGCTACTAATTGGCGAAAACGTATCAAGCTACGACGAACGCGATCTAGGGTAATTTCTTGAATGGGGTAATTTTGATACGCTAAAACTGCCTTATCAGTTTGTAAATAGCGCAAGCTGTTTTCAATGGAAGCTAGCAACGCCTGTTTATCGCCCTGTCTGCCCTTTCCGCCCCAAATTTGCTCGTCCCAACCCAAGCAACGTGATGGAGATTGACACCTTCCTACATCTATTACTTCAAGTGGTGGAGGTAGGGGTTCGATTGAGTTGTTAGGGCTTGGTAATGGCGCTATAGTAGGGACTTGAGCAATAACTGACCAGAAGGGGTGAATGAGGGCAATACCTAAACTCAAAGAAAGTAAAACAATGGTTTTTTTCATAATTTATATTAATCTCATCATTGGAGATTTCTAATGTTACCCATTATCACAAGAGAACGCCCTGACACCTTCGATGCCATCAGCTTGATTACAGAGTTAGAAGCCTTTCTTGAATCCCTTTATCCTCCCGAAAGCCGTCATGGATACAGTGTCGATAAGTTGCTTGCCGAGGAAGTGGCGTTTTTCCTGCTGCGTGTAAATGAGACACCAGCGTGTTGTGGTGGGATCGAATTTGTGGGCAACGAGTATGGCGAGATCAAGCGGATGTATGTGCGTCCCCAATTCCGTGGATTAGGGTTTGCTAAGTTGATGGTCAATCATTTGGCAGATTATGCCTGTGCTCATAACATCACACTGTTGCGCTTAGAAACCGGAGTTCACCAGCGAGAAGCAATTGGGCTTTACGAGCGGTTGGGCTTTTATCGCATTCCCCTATTCGGTCCCTATATCAACGATCCACTTAGTTTGTGTTATGAGAAGCGGCTTGTATCGCCAGAAGAATTAGGTTGGTCACCTGGTTTTTTTGAGCAAACAGCTGGTGCTCTGCAAGACGATCCACTCATAAGATATTCCCAAGGTGAATACGAAGAACGGGAGCCACTAGAATGATAATATATTTGCTAGATACTAATGTTTGTATTGTCTACTTAAATCAACCTATGTCATAAGTTGGTAAATGCAAATCTTATGGAGATGACAATGAGCGACACAATTACTGAACCCCAAAACCGTACATTTGATATTGAACAATTAGTTCAGTTTTCAGATGAAAAAGCAACGGTTACAGAAATAATCATTACGCCACATTCTAGCATTGCTGTTTGGGGTGTCCAGCCTGGGCAAGAAGTGCCTGCTCACATTCATCCGGACGGACAAGATACTTGGATTATAGTCAGGGGCGAATTGACTTACTATCTTGGCGACGGACAGAAGAAGGTTGTTTCTGCAGGGCAAATTGATATCGCCGAACCATTGCAAGTTCATGGTGCAGTGAATGAGGGAACTCAAGATACGGTATTTCTCTCCATCTATTCAGCCTCAAGTCTTGCGGTTGTCCCCGCATCTCCTTAGTTTTGTGGATGCTAAAACATTTACAGGTATTCTTGATGCAGGCGATCGCCTGCATCAAGAATACTACTCTTCTACACCAACAGCAACTTTCTTGGTATAGTACTCAGTCTTCGCGTATACACTGAGAATACTTTTACCTACCTCAAAAAATGTCCCTTCTTGCTCATCCTTGGAAAACTGCAAGTTTGGATATTTTGCAGCGAGTTCATCTGCTGTAGATGCTTTCGCTTGCATCTCATCTGGCAACAACCCTGTTGAACCGATGTAGAATACTAAAGGACAAATTTTATCGCGGTATATTCTTTCTACATACGCCTCTAATTTTTTACCTGCGGCTGTTAAAGCTGTTATCATCTCCTCTTTGCTAACTTGTTTACCATCCCACTTATCTTGCAAGACTCGCACCAAATTATCAGCACCAACTTTTGCCAGAATATCTGTCACCACACCATTTTTCTCGAATCCTAAGAAATTATCGAAAATGGGTTTCATGAACTCATCCACTTTTGTGATTTTTGTACGGGATGATAGCTGCTTGTGGTTGTAGGCAATATTTTCATTGAAAGCCAGTTCAAAAGTTGGCTTTTGGAAAATCTCTCCAGTTTCTCGATCGCAAACCTGATACATCCTGTCAAGGAACTTGTTCGCAGAATGCAGTTTGCTAAGGTTGAGAATCTCTTTGCTACCAATATCGATTTTATAGCTGACTCTAGAATCAATAGTCCCAGTTGCTAGAGCTTCATTGATGTCCGTGTATTCGTTGGTAGTTGGGAAGTTAATGTAAAGGCTCTTGGAAAGATAATGCTTTTTCAACTCTTCTAACTGTTCTGGCAAAAACATATCTGACTCTTCTTTCAAGTGAGCAGAAATAATACTCGAAAGAACTTTAATTTCCGCTAACTGGTTGAATAAACTATCGATACTGCTGTAATATCCCTCAAAAGGTACTAAAGGTAAATTGTCCAGTTTAATAATGTACTCATCATGGAAATCAAATTCTTTAACAGGAGAATTATCTTTTTCTAGCAAGCCTTGTTCTTTTAAAGCGTCAAAAGCTTTCTTGCTGCTAATTTTCACGCGCAATGATTTCACGTTGAGGTCGCCATCGCTAACGATAGTGTAATTATTAAAGGCTGCTAGGTCATTCACTAACAATCCTGCAACTTCAATAATGGGAGTTTTGTCTTCTGCTTTAACCAGCCTGACTTTGCGAGTGACTAGCATATTGACTGTGGCGGTGTTGTGGTTGATCTCAAACGACCCCATACCAATATAGTCAGTTTTATCTATGTACTCGGTTGTTAACCAAGGCTTGACAAGGTTACCATTTGCATCTCTGGAACCATTAACTCTTTTGATTCCTTTTCTTTGATAGTTTTCCTGCAAGTGCTTGAAGTTAATAATGATGCTGCTACGATGTTCTTCCAAAAGTTTGATGAGTTCTAACAAGGAAGTTTTCTCGTTCACTTTCACTCGATCTAGAATTTCATGCTCGCTCAAGACGTTGGGATAGAACAGTGCAATATCGATATCTTGGGCAAAATCTGCTACTTGTTCGTTTGTTAATGCTCTGGCGTGTCTTTCTGTTAAAGTAGCATCAAAAGTACTTGCGATCGCATACTTTGCAGTATTCAAATTTCCTTCCGCCAGGTTTGCTTTTGCAAAAGCATACACCGACTCATCATTTTGAGCTACAGGAACATCCAATTGCTCGTAAGCCTCTTTGGCGATTTGCTTATATTTATAAATGATGACCTCATCATCTGCTTTTAAGCCACAAATTTTTAAAGTCCCTGTTGTTCCATTAATTTTCTTGGCACTCTTAGAGAAAAGAACTTGATAGCTGTAATCAGCAGCTAAAGGTTCTTCTATAGCTGGTACTACTGAACTCCCTAATAATTTGGAAGTGCTGTAAATAGCATTATAAACTTCTTTGACATCCCCAGCTTTAACACATACGCCAGAGACAATGTTGGCAATCTTGGAAAGAAGTTTAAAGTCTGAGGAGTAGGAATAAGCAATAGTATTGACAAAAACATCTTTGCCTTTGAGTTCTTGACAAATAGCCTCTAGAGCTTTTGCTTCTGCACTAGGACTAGTGTCATTCGCATAACCATCGCTGTGGAGAGTAATAGCAGTTAATTCTCCCTCTTGTATCATTGATTTTGCCATCTCCATAGATTGGGAGATGCAGGTTGCACAGGTTGCGCGAATTTGTCGAATGGCTTCTAGGTATCGAGAATTTTGTTTCATCACTTCTTGAATAGGAATCCGTTGGAAGTGACAAGTCACATCGCCTTTAGAGGAGTAAGAAATTAAGGTGATGACTAACTGGAAATTGATGTATTCATCTAGAGTGAGAAGTTTAATCAAAGTGTCTTTTAATGCCTGAATGTCACCATACATCGAACCAGAGCGATCGATGATAATGATGCTATGGGCGACAGATTTTTCTGGAATATCCCCTGGCTTTCTTTCTAAGTGGACTTTATCGACTAGGTAGTAATATTTTTCTTTACCTGCAAAATTATAGATAGTAAATTTTGTTCTAGTATTTTCAGTGGATGTGCTGTTATTCTTGGAAGGCTTGCTACTGTTGTTTTTCGATGATTTCTTTGCCATATTAACTTCTAACCCGGTAATAGTACACTAAAGTAACACTCTATCCTTCATTCTTTCCTACGGTCACCCTGGATAATACGAGTTTTTAAAACACCTCGTAATCCCAGAGTAAACACGGAAATATTTTTGTACGAAAAGCTATGCTCAGTTTAAATTGACATGGTGAATGCAGAGATTGATTTACCCCCCTTAATCCACGCCACTTGCTACAAGTCGGGAAACCCGCCCAACGCAGTGGCTCCCCCTTATAAAGGGGGGAAATAGGAAATCTCGTTCCCTCCCCAATCCATCGGGGAGGGTTAGGGTGGGGTAAAAAGAGTTATCTTGCTTTATAGTACAATTGTACCATAAAAGTGTCAAGTCAAGAATTCTTTCAGAAAAACTGAATGTGCTATAACCGAGTGAATCACGAGCAGTTATTGTTTGTATCATGACAATAGTGCAACTAACATCCAGAATTGAAAGCGTGAAGGTTTACTGTGCAGGAGCAACAGTCACCCGATTTGCTGAGTTGTCCCTGACACCAGAAAATTTACCCGAACAGGTAGAAATTGCTGAGCTACCTCTAAGTCTTGAGGATAGCAGTGTCAGGGTAAAAGTAGAAGTAGAACGGGGAACAGCGCCTTTAGCTAACGATGTTCGCATAGGTCTAGCCGTTCCACCGCCTCTAGAGATACCCAATCCACCTCTTGATGAAGAAATACGTGCTGCAACTGCTTGCGTCCAACAGCTAGAAAACCTCATCGCTCTCATTGAAAATGAAATTGAGGTGTTAGATAAATTGCACGTACCAAACCGTCCTAAAGAAGAACCAGGTAAAGCCCCTCCTCCTTCTCCAACAAGCGCCCGCCTTGCACTAGCAAATTTTAGTGACGAGCAAATTCGCCTCCGCCTTCAAGAAGCGCGAGAAAATAAGGAAAAATTGCGGTTGGCTCGCGAAAATTTAGCGGACTTGCAACAAAAGCAGCGTTTGGCTTCAAGTGCAAAGGATGCTCGACCAAATGAGCTTCGCAAAACAGCTATTGTAAGCTTGAGTTATGAAGGTGAAGCCCTTGATGCTGAGGTCGGACAGTTAATTGTCGAATATTTTGTTCCTGGCGCACGTTGGACACCTACTTACGTATGTCGTTTAAATAGTGCTGAATCTAGCGCGGCGATCGCAGTCCGATCGCTATTATGTCAGCGCACAGGAGAAAATTGGTCTGGGGTACGCTTAGAACTTTCCACTGCAGAACCATTGGCTTGGTGTTCGCTACCAGAGTTACCGTCTTTACGACTCGGTAAAGCCCAACCTGTCAGCAAAAAATCGGGTTGGCGCAGACCCCCAGTCGGTGCTGAACTACTTTTTGAGGATTACGACCGACAACAGGAACCAGCATTACTCGATCGTATGCCTGAAAGTGCGATCGTAGATGATTTCTCATCCGTGTCTGTTCCACATCTGACACCTGTTCGCTCTTTAAAGCCACAGTTAGAAATTGAAGAAGAATTTGAGCGGGGCTTTTCTGCACCTGGTGCTGCATATGCTGCATATGACGCTGACGAATTGCCTCAAGATCCCACAAGCTTGATTCCTCTTGAAGAGTTGCAACTCAGTACAGCAGCTTATAAAGCTTTGAAACGCGCTCAAATCTATACTGTTGCAGATTTGTTGAACTTAACGCAAGAAGATTTACAACAGATCAAATATTTGAGCCAAAAGTCTGCTCAAGAGTTGATGAATGCCTTACAACAACGTCTTGGTATCACCTTAACATCAGAAAAAAATGAAGAAATTGCATCTGTCCGTTCTCTAGTGACGCGAAGTATACCAGCACCAGTACCACAATTTTTAACTCTTAAACGGGGGCTTAGTACCGGAACGACTCAAAGTAAAAGCGATCGCAACGAGTTCGATTCGCTCTTAGCATATAATATTATGCGATTGGGCGAAACTAATAATCGTGCAAAACGCGGTAAATTATCCATTGAGCAACAAGAAGAAGTTTACATAGAAAGCCTGAAACGCCACCAAGTTGTGGTAAATTTCAATGTCTTGGAAGTGGTACAACAAGCTGTCAATAATGCCCAAAGTTGTCTTGCGACAACACTTCCCCCTGGTGGTATTAACGTGCGAACCGTAGCTGGATCTTTTGATTATGCCTACCAGGCTGATGGACGGGTAGATGTTCCATCTGATGGGCAATTTCATTCTCTAGCATTAACTAGTAAAACAACGGATGTAGACTTGCGGTATATAGTCGTTCCCCGTGAAGATACCAATGTTTTCCGGATTGCTCAACTTCGCAATCCCTTATTGGCACCGCTACTTGCTGGTTCTACCGATGTTTACGTAGATAGTGAGTATATTTTATCTACTCATATTGCTACAGTTCCACCTCAAGGACATATGGAATTAGGTCTTGGAGTCGAACAAAGTATTAAGGTTGCTCGGAATACATCTTATCAGGAAGTGCGATAAGCTGGGTACAGCTTGCGCTTCGCGATCGGGTGAAACAATAGTTGCTTTTAACGAATTGCGTCATTGTATCAAAATTGATATTAAAAACTTGATGTCGAGAAGTGCAAAAATAGAAGTACGGGAACGCCTTCCCATTCCGGCTGAAGGTGCAAAAGTTGATGTTCAAGTTGAACAGGTCACGCCTGCTTGGGAGAAGTACAAACAGCAGGAACGTTCTGCACCTGTTGTTGGGGGCTACCATTGGCTAGTGGAAGTTCCAGCAAAAGAACAAGAAAGTTTGTCGGTTGAGTATACTATCAAGACTTTTGTTGATAGCGAACTGATTGGTGGAAATCGCCGAGAAGGATAAGAAAAATTAACCGCAGATGCACGCAGACGAACGCGGATGTAAGAGAATAACTATCTGCGTGTATCTGCGTGCATCTGCGGTTAAAAAACATATATATTTGGATAGCTGAGTATGCAAGTACAGAAATTAACAATAGACGCACCCGTTTCTTCCGTAACTTTGTTAGAAGACCGAGCGCAAGTGCAGCGAATTGGTAAACTTAATTTAAGTCAGGGATTATGGCGCGTTAAAGTCGAGCAAGTTGCTCCCGTGCTTTCTGATAAATCTCTCCGTGCTGAGTATTGTGGTGAGTCTTGGGAATCGCGTATTGATGATGTCCGTGTCCGTCGTCAAATGCTTGTAAAGGAAGCAGAACGACCTGCAGAATTTCAAGCTTTGCAGGCGGAACTCAGAATGCTTTTGCAATCTTTTAACAATATCTCTGAAGATCGCCAACACCTAGAGTCCTGTTTTGAACGGGTGAATACGATTCTGACAAAAAGTTTGCAGGAATTACCTGTAGATGCAATCTGGGGACAAATCGATCCCAAATCTTGGCGGGAACAGCTATCTATCCTGTTTAAGCAGTTACGGGATTTGCGTAGAGAAATTTTGAGCAGCTACCACACTCAGGAGCATTTAAGTCAGCAAATTGATGATTTAATTGCCAGAGTAGATGCTTTGTCTCGTCCTGATACGGTTTATTCTGCTTATATTGAAGCAGATTTAGCGATCGCTCGCTCTGGTGAATACGAAATTGCTTTTGACTACGTAGTCCCGAACGCAATGTGGCGACCTTGGCATCAAGCGCATCTACTATTAGAAGGACAATCGAGTGTTTCTTTTCGGATGGATGGCTGTGTGTGGCAGCACACGGGTGAAGATTGGCACAATATTGACCTAGTATTTTCCACAGCACGGGCGTCTCTGGGAACTGAGCCACCTCTACTTAGCGATGACCAGTTAAAAGTCCAAGAAAAATCTCAGCAAATTGTTATTGAAGCCAGAAATCAAACTATACAGACAACAGGATTGGGAACGGGTGCAACTCCCCCTTCTCCAGCTACGCCTACAACCGTTGATATACCAGGAGTTGATGATGGTGGAGAAGTTCGCAACCTCCGTTCTCGTAAAAAAGCAACAATTCCCTCTGATGGTCGCCCCTATCGCGTACCAATTTTTTCCTTCTCCTCAGATGCCTTAGTAGAGTATATTTTAATGCCAGAAATTGTTTGTCAAGTTGTTTTCAAGAGCGAACAGACAAATACAGCAAAATTCCCCATTCTTGCGGGACCCGTAGATTTAGTTCGTTCTACGGAATTTGTCGGTAAGACATCCATAGGATTTATAGCCCCTAGTGAAAAGTTTGCTATAGGATGGGGTCCTGATGCAGCAATGCGAGTACAACGCACAACAAAGGAGAAAAAAGAACAAGACCATCTCACCAAGTGGAATAAGTTGATGGAAACTAGAACATTATTTCTTTCTAATGTAGGAGCAGAGACAAAGGTCATAAAAACAATTGAACGCATTCCCATTTCAGAATTAGAGCAAGTGAAGGTTGAAGTAATTGCAGATAAAACTACAAACGGTGTCCAACCAGATGACAACGGTTTTTGTACGTGGAACTTTACTCTTGAACCTTACTCCCAAATGTCAGCAACTCTTGTTCATAGGATATCAGCTGCACCAGAAGTACAAGGATTATAGATTAGACATTTCCAGAAATTAATTATGCATTACCCAAAAGTCTTGGTAGGGGCGCAATGCCTTGCGCCCTTACATCTTTTTCACGCATAGTTTAAGCTTGCGTTCTACTTTTGTATTAATCTGATTCAATTGTTTTTGAATATCAACTATTTTAGCTATTTCTTGCCTAATTACTTGAGCATTTCCAAAATTCAGTTTCATACTTTCAGCAAAGTTAGTCACTTCACGCAAAAGCTTTTCAATTTCTGTCTTATTCATAAAATATATTTACGTATAAATTAAATAAATACGATCCTATTTTTTTTATAAAAACTTTAATTACTGAATAGTGGACGATGCCGAGCAACAGCTTAAGTAGGTGGGCAATGCCCACCCTACATATAGTTCAAAAATCAAATAGGATTTAGGATTGCTATAATTTGTTATGTTTTACTGTCCTCCTCCTGGCTTACAAGGTCACTTAACGTCTTCAGGCGAACAGGTGGCTTATTCGGAAGCTCAACCACAATAGTTAGATTGCCGCCTATAGCATCAATGTAGTTCCTCAAAGTAGACAGCAACATATCAGACTCTCTTTCCAGGCGTGAGACGTTCGATTGCGGCATTCGCAAGCTTCGTGAAATTTCCGCCTGCGTTAGCCCTGCGGCTTTTCTCAGTTCCTGCAAAGTGAGATATTCAGTTTCTAATTCTTCAGCCCGAGCCTGTATCCGTTGCTTGCGCTCGTCTGGCAAATTATCCCATATACTTTGCAAGATTTTCCCTTTGGTCATTGGTTCTCCTCCTTTAACTGGGTCAAATGATTGTCGAAGCGTTCATCGGCCTTTTTGATAAGCTGCTTGTAAAACCGTTTCTCACTCATCCCAGATTTATCGCCAGCCACAAGCAGAATTGCTTGTCGCTTCGGATCGAAGGCAAATGCAGCTCGCCACACACCGTTGTCCGCTTTAAACCGTAGCTCTTTCATGTTTATATGCTTAGAACCATTGAGTGTGTCCACATGGGGTCTGTTTAGCTGCGGGCCGTACTTTTCCAGCAACGCTACTTCTGCTAATAAAGCATCCTGCACCGCTTCGGAAAATTCTAAGAACTCTTGTGCAAATAGAGGATACAATTCAACGTTCCAACACATACCAATACATTATCATTTATGATATATATCGTCAATGATATTATTTTGGTGTTTTTTTGTATGGCGATCGCGTTGTAAAGTTCTGTTATTCCTCTTCATCTGCGTTCGTCTGCGTTCATCTGCGGTTCCTAAACTCCTATAAAATCAATACAACCGATTCCCCAAAAACCATCCCAAACCACCCACTCCCAACAACAACGGCGTCAACCAATCGCCCCAAAGCACATATAAAGTCTTACTTTGAAGACGATATATTGTTTCCGCATGAACTTCATAAGTATTATGCCCCGATATCCACAATGTCCTACCATGAGGATCTACAAAAGCTGAATACCCCGTATTTGTTGCTCTTACTGCCCATCTATCAGTTTCAATTGCCCGCATGATATCCTGTGCGTGATGCTGTGCTGGCATAGCAGCACTGTAATGAGCATCATTAGAAGGTCCCAGTATAAACTCTCCTCCCACTGCAGCTTGACGGCGGAAATGTTCCGAAAAAGCCGATTCATAACAAATCCCAACAATCGCACGACCGAAAGGCGTATCAAATATTTGATTTGGCTTCCCCGCAACCTGGTGTTCCTTCAAAGGCGACAACCTGTCAATTAGACCACCCAAAATTTCTTCAAAAGGAACATATTCCCCAATCGGCACCATCTTCACTTTGCCATAGCGACTAAAAATTACACCACTGCCCGTAACTGTAAATAAGCTATTTGTATAACTACGTCCATCTCTATAAAAACCACCAATCCAGGCAACTTTCTTTTTTTCCCGCACTGTAGCTACTAAAGAACTCGACATAATATCACTTTGGAAAAAAGGCAAAGCACCCTCTGGAGTCAAAACTGCATCAACACCTCGATCTACAAGGGTGATATAACCCGTGGTGTAACCTTCAATAGCACGACGAAAACCTTCTCGAAAAAGCTTAATTTCATTAGGAACATTTCCTTGAACAATCCCCACTTTTAATGCAGCTTCTGGTTTTTGAACTAAAGGACGGCTATATAAACCCAAACCAACAAGATGGAGAAAAATAAATAGTGCAGCCGCCGAAATTAAATAACCAAATCGCAAACGCACAGAAGTCGCCGCGAGAAGAAATTGCTTTCTTTCATCTAAGCGTTCCGTGCTTCTAGAGTTTATCCATGCTTCCGCAAGCAATCCATTCACAGCCACAATAGCTGCTGTCACCGCATTTGGTCCAGACAATTGACCTAAATGTAAAATGATAAGATTTTGGGGGCTTTGCGTGTAAGAAAGAGAAGTCCACCACAATGGTCCTGCACTCCAAAGGGCTTCTAATCCACACCAGATAGCTGTACCAATCAAAACGCGAACAAATCCATTGGGGATTGGGGATTGGGGATTGGGGCTTGGGGATCGATTTATGGGTGTTTTACTTTCTCGTTTGAAGATGACTTTCAACCAATCGAAAATCGGCAATCTAAAATCTAAAATAAAAGAGAAACAAGTTGCCCAGGTCGCAACTAATGCTGCTCCCCATAAAGTAATGAACGTCCAACAAAATAAAGCGATCGCTAAACTTGCCAACCAAGGAACCCCCATCCAAGTCATGGGATGAATTCCTGTAATCCAAGACAGTGCGATTCCGTGATAACCAACACCCCAGGCTAGAGGGAGGGAGAGAGGGAGAGAGGGAGAGAGGGAGGGATGGGAAGATGGGTTTTTTCGTTGTGTAGAATTAACAACAAGTATCCAGAGGGGAGCAAGAGCAACCCATGCCAAGAACCATGCACCAAAAGGTACAACAGTCAACCCCATCAAAACTCCACTTATAAAAGCAATAAAGATTTTAGACTTTGAATTCAATCCAAAATCCAAAATCCAAAATCCAAAATGCTTACTCTGTTTCGGTTGCATCAACAGTATCGGGGGGAACTATTGCCACTCCCGTGATAACGTCATCTTCATCTAGGCGTTGCACCCGTACCCCAGTTGCCGATCGCGATTGAATTGAAATCGCATTCACCGCCTGACGAATGATAATACCGCGACTGGTGACCATCATAATCTCCGCATCATCATTGTTAACGATATGTAAAGTTGCGAGTTGGTCTTTGATTTTGCGGTTTTTGAATTTAGTCGCCATAATACCCTGACCGGCACGCTTTTGTAGGCGGAACTGGGAAACTGGTACGCGCTTGCCATACCCTCCCATTGTAATCACCAACACCCACGGACCAGTACTGCCATTACCTGCAACTTCTACAGATTCTTCATTTACCTCAACCTCAAGAAGTTCTTCTGTTTCGACATCCTCGTTTTCAGCTTCTATAGCTGTACTTAAAGTTTCAAGAATCGCTGCTGGAAGAATATCCATTCCCACCAGTTCATCTTTATCGCGCAGTTTCATGGCTTTGACCCCACGAGTCGCCCGTCCCAAAGGACGCAATTGTTCGTGGTTACATCTAAAGTGAATTGCCATTCCTCGACGCGAACCAATGATAACGCTATCTTCTACTCTTGCTCTTCTCACCCAACGGAGTTGATCTCCTTCTTCCAAAGAGATAGCAATCAAACCATTAGCACGAATATTACTAAACGCTGCTAATTCTGTTTTCTTAATATTGCCACCGTTGGTAAGCATGACCAAATACTCGTCGCTGGTAAACTCCGTCACAGGAACTATTGAGGTAATTTTTTCCTCTTTAGGAACGGGTAGCAATTGGACAATTGGCGTCCCCCTGCTGGTACGGGAACTCACGGGGATTTGATAGGTTTTGAGGCAATAAACGACACCTCGCTGGCTAAAGAATAAAACACTGTCATGGTCGCAGCAAGTGAGGAAATGCTCAACACCATCATCTTCTTTCATCTTTGCTGCAGCTTTGCCTCTAGTCGCACGGCTTTGCGCTTCAAAGGTGTTGACTGGCATCCGTTTGATGTAGCCTTGTTCGGTAACTAAAATGACAACCTTTTCATTGGCAATCAAGTCCCGGTCATCTATTTCCCCTTCCAAAGGCGAGATCGTTGTCCGGCGAGGCGTTGCGTATTTCTCTTTGAGCAGCTTAACTTCGTTCTCAATAATTTCCAAAATTCGCTCTCGACGTGCGAGAATATCGCGCAAATCGGCAATGAGGGCTTGTAATTCTTCGTGTTCCAAGCGAATTTTGTCTGCCTCTAAAGCTGTCAAACGCCGCAGTTGCATTTGCAAAATCGCATCGGCTTGCACTTCAGAGAGTCCGTAGGTTGTGACTAACTCTCCTTTTGCTGTAGGCGCATCAGGTGCATGACGAATTAAGTTAATAATCTCATCAAGGTGCGATAGAGCAATTAATAAACCTTGCAAAATGTGGTCGCGTTCCTCAGCTTTCCGCAATTCATATTGAGTGCGTCTGGTAATGGCTTCTATGCGGAAATCGAGAAAGACTTGCAAGAATTGCTTGAGCTTGAGAATTTGCGGTTCGCCGTTGACAAGCGCTAGCATATTCGCCCCAAAGTTGGCTTGTATGGGCGTTTGTTTGTAGAGATTGTTCAGCACAACTCTGGGATAAGCATCGCGCTTGAGTTCAATCACGATTCGCATACCATCGCGATCGCTCTCATCTCGAATGTCTGCAATTCCGTCTATTTTCTTATCATTCACCAACTCAGCTATTTTTTCAATTAAGGCTGCTTTGTTTGTTTGATAAGGTAATTCAGTTACAATTATTGCTTCTCTATCTGGACGTCCCCTTTGTTCTACGGTTTCAATTTGAGCCACACCCCTCATGGTGATAGAGCCACGCCCTGTAGTATAAGCTTCTCGGATTGGTCCCGTTCCCAAAATCTGACCGCCTGTCGGAAAATCAGGACCGTGAATATACTGCATCAATTGGGTATCACTAATCTCAGGATTGTGAATCAGTGCTACCAATCCATCAATCAACTCACCCAAGTTATGAGGGGGAATGTTAGTTGCCATACCCACGGCGATCCCAGAAGAACCATTCAACAGCAACTGTGGAACACGTGCAGGCAGAACAGTTGGTTCTTGTTGGGAACCGTCGAAGTTATTAGCAAAATCTACGGTTTCTGACTCAATATCTTGTAGTAAAGCGTCACTCGTTAAAGCTTCCAAGCGACATTCGGTGTATCGCATTGCTGCCGGTGGGTCATTATCTATAGACCCAAAGTTTCCATGACCTGCAATTAAAGGCGATCGCATGGAAAAATCCTGAGCCATCCGCACGAGAGCGTCATAGACCGCTGTGTCGCCGTGAGGGTGATATTTACCCAATACTTCCCCTACTACACGAGCGCATTTACGAAAAGGGCGATCTGCGGTCAATCCCAATTCATGCATAGCATAGAGGATACGACGATGCACAGGTTTCAGACCATCCCTGGCATCTGGCAGCGCCCGACCTACAATCACGCTCATGGCGTATTCTAAATAAGACCGGGACATTTCGTTCCCCAGATCGGTCGGGATAATCCTCTCCTGAGAGGTTGTCATAACC